>CABQAC010000146.1 GCA_902462035.1 uncultured Eubacteriales bacterium | reverse complement strand
GGGCTGCTGTACGCTCTTTCGGAGGAATTGCCCGAGTTTTTCTTTCTGGGCAACTATCACGAGCGGACCTGCGGCTAAAATCCCAGTTTTTCTGTGCTTGACATCCGCTTTCCGGGTGCCTATAATGTTAATTATTATGCAAACGCGGCGTTGGCGCGTAATCCGCGCTTTCCAGGCGGCTCCGGGCGGGCCGGCCGGGAAAGGGCGTCCTTTATTATGGTGGGCCGTTTTCCGGTCCGGAAAGGCGTGGTGCAGACATGCAGAAACAAGTTTTGATGACCGAATCCGGTCTGAAAAAATATGAGGCGGAACTGGAAGAACTGAAAAGTGTCCGCCGTAAAGAAATTTCGGAGAAAATCAAAATTGCCCTGTCGTTTGGCGACCTGTCGGAAAACAGCGAGTACGACGAGGCAAAAAACGAGCAGGCCATTGTGGAAGCCCGGATTTCCGAGCTGGAGGATCTGCTGAAAAATGTCCAGCTGATCGACGAAAACGACCTGACCACCGACATCATCCATGTGGGTTCCCGCATTGTAGTGCAGGACCGTACCTTTGACGAAAAGCTGGTGTATCAGATCGTAGGCTCCAAGGAGGCCAATCCTTTAGAGGACCGGATCTCGGACGAATCCCCCGTTGGAAAAGCGCTCCTGGGCCATAAGGTCGGAGACGTGATAGAGGTCGAAACACCCGGCGGCGCCGCTACTTACGAGGTTTTGGAGATCAAGAAGTAAGAATTGGAACACGGGTGGAGCTGCTGCGGGCAGGTCTGCCCGTTTTGCTTTTAAAACCGGAAATGACGCATGGAAAGGACAGAAAAACAGATGAGCGAGGAACAAGTCCAGAACGGCTGTACTGTGGAGCAGGAGCAGGATTTGAGCGAAATCCTGCAAATCCGGCGGGACAAGCTTTTGGCGTTGCAGCAGGAGGGCAAGGATCCCTTTGCGGTGACCGTTTGCGAACAAGATACCCTGGCGGCGGATATAATATCCCGGTTTGAGGAACTGGAAGGCAAAGACGTTTGCATTGCGGGGCGGGTTATGAGCTGGCGCGATATGGGCAAGGCCAGCTTTATGGACTTGCAGGACCGGTCGGGCCGGATTCAGATTTATCTTAAGATCAACGATATCGGCGAGGAAACCTACCGGGGGATGAGCCAGTGGGATATCGGGGACATTCTGGCGGTCAAAGGCTTTGTGTTCCGTACCCGCCGGGGGGAGATATCGGTCCACGCCCAGCAGGTAAAGCTGGTGTGCAAATCCCTGCGGCCGCTGCCGGAAAAATTCCACGGCCTGAAAGATACCGATACCCGGTACCGCCAGCGCTATTTGGATTTGATTGTAAACCCGGAAGTGAAGGATACGTTTGTAAAGCGCAGCCTGATTTTGCGGGAAATCCGCAGTTACTTGGACGGCAAGGGCTTTTTGGAAGTGGATACCCCCATTTTGCTTCCGCTGGAAATCGGCGCATCTGCCCGGCCTTTTGTGACCCATCACAACACGCTGGATATGGACATGTACCTGCGCATTGAAACCGAGCTGAATTTAAAGCGGCTGATTGTCGGCGGCTTTGACAAGGTGTACGAGGTCGGGCGCATCTTCCGCAACGAGGGGATGGATACCAAGCATAACCCCGAATTTACCACCATTGAGCTATATCAGGCCTATACCGATTACAAGGGTATGATGGATTTGGTGGAGGAGCTGCATAAGGGCCTGGCTCAGAAGATTTGCGGCAGCCTGGTGATCCCTTACCAGGGCAACCAGATCGACATGGGGCACTGGGAACGGCTGACCATGGTAGAGGCGGTGAAGAAATACGCCGGGGCCGACTATTACAGCTGGGCCACCGATGCCGACGCCCGCGCCGCGGCCCTGGAAAAGCGGGTGGAAATCCCGGCGGACGCCACCAAAGGCGCGGTGCTGGTGGCGCTGTTCGATGCTTTTGTAGAAGACAAGCTGATTCAGCCCACCTTTATTTACGATTATCCGGTGGAAAACAGCCCCCTGGCCAAGCGCAAAAAAGACGATCCCAACTTTACCGAACGGTTTGAATATTTTATCAACGCCACCGAGTTCGGCAACGCTTTCAGCGAGCTAAACGACCCCATTGACCAAAAACAGCGTTTTGAACGCCAGGTCGCGGCTCGCAAAGCGCAAAACCCAGACGACACCTGCCAGGTGGACTACGACTATATCAGCGCGTTGGAGTATGGGCTTGCCCCCACCGGCGGCCTGGGCTTTGGCGTTGACCGTTTGGTCATGCTGCTGACCGACAGCGCTTCTATCCGGGACGTGCTGTTGTTCCCGACAATGAAGCCAAAGGACTGAGCTTGCTGTGCGGCATAGCGAGAGCGGATTTTGGGGTTATGAAGAGGGAGCCTTTTGTCCCGTTGGGGCAAAGCGTCCGCATGGTTGCCGGGCCGGCGCGCGCCGGCTGCTGTGACAAAAGTGGGAAACTGGTCCCATTCAGTGCGAAAGGGTGGTCATTGAGATGGTCAAAGAAAAATATCTTCCCTTCGAGGAACCCAAAAAAGAGCCGGAACCGCCAAAAACGCCCAAAGAGCGCCGAAAGCTAAAATGGGATAATTTTTGGTATTATCACAAAACGCATGTGTGGATTGGGGCGTTTGTGGTGCTGGTGGTGGCGGTAACTTTTGCGTTCCGCGATACCAGCCCCAAGCCCGATTACCAGGTGGGGCTGATTACCCAGACCATTTATCCCCAGGAATTTATCGAATCCCTGGAACGGGAATTGGAAAAATACGCCGACGATTACAATGGCGACGGGAATATTCGGGTGCAGGTCAACAATTATATGCTGAACAGCCTTGGCGGCGACCCGCAGATGATCACGGCCCATATGACCAAGTTTATGGGCGATGCGGAAACAGTGGCCAGTATCATCTATTTGAGCGATGAAAAGAATTTGCTGGATTACGCGAAGCAGGGCTATTTCGGTTATTACAAAACCGGCGAGCCCCTGCCAGAGGGCGAAGAGGTCAAGCTGGAAGACGTTGGATGGGATTGGACGCAGTCGCCGATCGCCACGGCGGATGAAGTTTTGCGGCTGCAAAAAAAGCCCTTATATTTTACCGTCCGGCCCAATTACGGCCCTTTGATCGAAAAAAAGCAGGATTATTTCGACAAGAGCTTTGCGTTCTTGCAGCGAATTTTCAACAACCAGGTGGTCAATCAGCCGGTGGAGTCGGATACGCCGTCCGCTTCTTCCGCTGAATAAGGTACAGCAAAACGCGCGCGCCGGTAAAACCGGCAGCGCGCGTTTTTTATTCCGTTTGAAAGATAAAACCGCTTTGCGACTTTTTAGGAATCAATACGGCGTTTTCCGCGTGATTCGGGTGAATAAAGGTAAAAATTCCGGAATCGAGCGGATTTGCGGCGGCATTTTGCGTTTGCTATTATTGGGGACCAAAAAACAGGGAGGAGCCCATGGGACCCCTCCCTAACTGAAAACGGCGAACCGCTTGGGCTAACTTTGCAGGAAATGCTCCCCCAGATTGGCACGCTCCAACCCTTTGCGAATGGCAAAGGCAAGGGGAACGGCGAATACGACGGCGATTAGCCCGTTGACGGTGGAAGTCCCTAATTTCGCCATAGAATTGACAAAAGCGGTCTGCAGTTCGGTGCCCAGCAGCATGCTTTTGATAAAACCCTTGGATACATACAGCACCACGTAAGTCAGCGCGCCGCATACGCCGGCCACAATATTCCGCTTTTGGTTTTTGGCATGGCTGTGGTTGCCGTAGGCGATTAACGCACAGACCAAGGCCATTAAAAATTTAAAGGCAAAGGTAAAGGGCGCGTCCACCAGGTATTTGGGGTTGATGACATCGAACAAAAAGGAACCGATGCCCGCGGACAGGCCGCCGCCCACGCCGCCCAGCAGCAGCCCGGCCATCAGGCAGAAAATATTGCCGAAATGGATGCGGGTCTGGTCCCCCAGCAGCGGTATTTCGATGGAAATCATGGAGCCGACGAATACCAGGGCGGACATCAGCCCCACGCCGCAGATGCGGTAAATTGTAAAGCCTTTTTTCATAAGTATGACCATCCTTTCGCAAAAGACATAAGGCTTTGCCCAACTTGCCCGGCAGGCAGGGCGGACAAAACGCCCCGTTTAGAACCAAGAAAAGAATACGGAAGCATCTTCCGGTCAAAGACAAACCGCAGCGCGCCTTGCGGGTTGTCAAAATCTGTAGTATGATCATAACGCAGAACTGGCAGTATTAAAATATCCAGTTTTGATTATTTTGACCAGGTCAGTTTATACCGGCAGGAGGAATTGAAATGCTGCTTGATTTTTTGCGGTTGGACCGGGAAAGCGCGGTGCCGCTGTACCAACAGCTGTACCAAGTACTGCGGGACGCAGTGGAGCGGGGACATATTGCTCCGGGAGAAAAACTGCCGTCGGTACGGCGGCTGTCCCAGGATTTAAACATCAGCCGTACCACGGTGGAAGGGGCGTACCAGCAGCTTTGTGTGGAAGGCTATTTGGGCAGCAGGCCCCAGTCCGGCTTTTACGTGCGGGAAGCCCGCCGGGAAAGAGCGAAGCCGGAAACACAAACGGCTCCTCGGCAAGAATCGGAGCCGCCCATCCGTTATAACTTTGGAACCGACGTCATCGACGCGGGCGCCTTTCAAATCCAATTGTGGCAGCGTTATTTAAAGGAAGCGCTCCACCGGCAGGAGGTGATTGCCTCCTACGGCGACCACCAGGGAGAACGAGAGTTGCGGGAAGCCCTGGCCGAATACAGCCACAGCGTGCGCGGGGTGGCAGCAAACCCCGACCAGATCGTAGTAGGGGCGGGGACACAGCCGCTGCTGTATCTTCTGTGCGGCTGGATCCGCCGGCTGGGGGGCCGGGTAGCCATGGAACAGCCCGGTTTCCCCCAGGCCCAGCAGGTGTTTGGCGACTGCGGGATCGAAATATCGTTTCTGCCCGGCGACGGGGAGGGTATGGAACTTTCCGCCCTGGAACATTCCGGTGTGCGGGTGGCTTATTTAAGCCCGTCCAACCGGCTGCGCACCGGCACGCCCATCCCGATGACCCGGCGGCTGGAACTGCTGCAATGGGCGCGCCGGGTAGACGGCATCATTTTGGAGGACGACTACAACGGCGAACTGCGCTATACCGCCAGGCCCATACCGGCCCTGCAAGGGCTGGACGACGGCGGCAGGGTGGTGTACCTGGGGTCCTTTTCCAAGCTGCTGCTGCCGTCGGTGCGGATTGGCTATATGGCGTTGCCGCCTGTTTGGGCGGCCGAATACCGTCAAAAGGCCCGGGGGTACAACCAGACCGCTTCTAAAATTGAACAGCTTGCTTTGGCCCGGTTTATTAAGGAGGGCCATTTGGAACGGCAGCTGCGCAAAATGCGCAAACTGTACGCCGCCAAAGGAACGCTGCTGATGGACGCGCTGCAAAGCACCTTTGGGGAGCCGCTGTCGGCCGCGCTGCAGGAGACGGCGCTGCGGGTCGTGGTATCGCCGGGCAACGGCTGGGATACCGCCC
>CABQAC010000145.1 GCA_902462035.1 uncultured Eubacteriales bacterium | reverse complement strand
CATCTTCCGCTTTTCGTCGCTGCACAGTTCGGCCTGTTTGAGCGCCAAGGCCGCATACCGTTTGGCGTATTCGACGGCCGCGCGGCAGCTTTCGATGACCGCTTGTAAAAAATGGGACCGGCGGACAAAATCGCCGTCCGACACCTTGCATCGAGACAACGCCAGCCGCGCTTCCTCCATAATGCCGCTAAAGCCGGATTTTAAAATCTTGTCGTAGCAGACCGTCACATGGCCCACGCCGTTATAGAAATAGTTGCCCGGGGTAAAAATATTGTGGTCGATGGCCAGCAGCGCTTCGGGCGCCATATAAGAGGTGGCAAGCTCGCTGGTGGTCTTGCCTTCCCAGTACCGGTATACCTCGCGCAGCGTTTGCTTGGTTTCCTCCGCAATATAGAAAGGATCCGCGCTGCGTGTGGCAATGGTGTCGAATTCGTCCTGAAGCCACGCGAAAGAAAACTCCGGGAAAACCTGGCAGCCCCGGGGCGCCCTGGTCGCGCTGCCCACAATCAGCTCGCCGGGCCGGATGGTGATGGGAATATTCTTGCAAATATGGGCAAACGCCTTGGCCCGCCGGGTAATGACCGGCTCCCCCTCCGTCTGGCGGTAGGATTCGGTCAGCAGCACGGCGCGGTCGGCCTCGATCTCCGGCATATTGGCATACAGGTCGTCCACTAGTTTTGTAATACGTTCGCTCTTCGGAAAATCCGCGGTATTGAACTTTTTCATAACCACTCCATCCTTTCGGCGTCCAAAGTCCTATTCCACGCACGGCGAAAGCCGTCCGTTTTTCTTTTATTCTATCGAATAAAACGGTTCATGTCAATTAAAATCAAACAAAATACAGAAAAACAAAAGCAAATCAAAACATTTCTGTCGCGGCATCCGCAAGGCGGCACAGCAGCAGCGCCGCGTCTGCGGTCACGTAACCACAGTATTCCCGCACCGCCGGCTTGCCCGACGCCATGGCAACTGCGGTTTCCGCCTCCCTCAGCAGCGCAAGGTCGTTATCGTTGTCCCCCAGCGCCAGCGTCTCGGCTCTGGTCACCGCCAGCCGCCGCTGCAAGGCCCGCATCGCTTTTCCTTTGTCCACCCCGGGCGCCACCACTTCCAGCCAGTCGTTTTCGCGGTAGCAGACCGAAAAAAAGCGCGGGTCCGGCACGGTATCCTCCGCCGGCCAACACAGGGACAGCTTGTATATGGGTTCCGGAATATCCGCCAGCCGCACGGCTTGGCGGTACCGCGCAGCGCCGTGCACGGTTCCCATCCGGTAGGAAGCGTCTTTGCCATGAAAAACAAGCCCCCCGCACCCCTTTGCAAGGCAGTCCCCGGCCCATTGCCGCACCGCCGCCGGGTCAAGGGGGGATTCGTCCAGCACCCGGCCCCGGTAAACGGTCAGAGCGCCGTCCAGGCCAATCAGCGCCATTTGGTCCTTGACCGGGGCGAACAGCCGCTCCAAATCATAGCAGGGCCTGCCGCTGGCCGCGGCAAACCAAATATTCTTTTCCCACAATTGCGCCACCGCGTCCAGCACCCGGCCGGGTATGGCATCCTGCCCCGCCATAAGCAGGGTTCCATCCACATCGCTCGCTACCAGCCGGATCATGCAACGCCGCCTTTCCGCTTGTCAAAAGCCTGTTCTCATTTATGGTTTCAATATATATCAGCGCCCAAAAAAAGTCAAGGCAGCGCAGCCCTTCCAGGTACCGCGCCGGCTGTTTTCCTTGCAACCTTTCGCCCGGGTTGGTACAATGGCTTTGGGTACACAGGCTTTGTTTCTGAACCGCGGCGCGGCAAAACGCCAGCCGGTTGATGAAAAATAGAAAATTCCCCGCTATACTGTTGCAAAAAGCCGGGGGCACGCCAACGGTCCTCCTCTTTTGAAAGGAATGAAACGACCAGATGTATGAAAAAATCTTAGTGGTGGACGATGAACAGGATATCCTGACCCTTTTGCGGGATTACTTTGAAATCAACGGTTATTTGGTACTGACGGCCAAAAGCGGCACCGAAGCGCTCGAAAAAGTGTCCAAGGAGCCGGATCTCATCTTACTGGACGTCAACATGCCGGATATGGACGGGCTTTCGGTCTGCGCCCGCATCCGCAGCCACGTTTCCTGCCCTATCTTGTTCTTGACCGCCAAGGTCGAGGAGATGGACCGCGTCAACGGATTCCGGGTAGGCGGCGACGACTATATTTTAAAGCCCTTCAGCATCGAGGAGCTGGGCGCCCGGGTCGCGGCCCACCTGCGGCGGGAAGAGCGCAGCCGCCAAAAGACCAGCGCCAAGTTCTCCGGCGACCTGGTCATCGACTACAGCGCCCGGTGCGTTTATGTTGGGGAAGAACCGCTGCAGCTTGCTAAAAAGGAATTTGACATCGTGGAACTGCTGTCCATGAACAGCGGCCAAATCTTCGACAAAGAACGCATATACGACCGGCTTTGGGGCTACGACAGCGAGGGCGACTGCGCGGTGGTGGCGGAGAACATCCGCCGCATCCGGCAAAAGCTGGCCGCCGCCAGCGATAAAACCTATATCGATACCGTTTGGGGAGTGGGGTATAAATGGGTGGGGTGACGCAGGGAAAAACGGAAAAACCGAAACTCTGGGACGCGCTGTTTTTCCCATTCCGCCTGCTGTTTCGCCTGATCCGATGGGTGTTCCGTTGGGTCGCAAAAATTTTTTGCTGGGTGTTTGTGGATATCCGCCACCTTCCCCTTCGGATCCGGATCGAGCGGCTGCGCGCCGTCCATTGGCTGAAAAACGCGTCGCTGCGCAAAGCGCTTACCGCGTACATTCTGTTGGCGCTGCTGGCGGCAGCCGCGGCCACTCTGGTTACTTCCTTTTTGATTTCCCGGCTGATCTCCCGGGCGTACGACGGGCAAACCAACGTGGTGGTGGGCGCCATCTCGCTCATCTTTTCCATTTCCACCCCAGCCAGTTCCGGCTTTATTGAATTGCTTCACTGGCTGGGCGTCCTGCTGCCCCTGCTGTATTTTCTCGGCGCGATCGTAGGGGCAGGGGCTGCCTTTTACCGTTATAAAATGAAAACACCGCTGGGCGTATTGACCGAGTCTGCCCAAAAAATCGCGAGCAACGATTTGGACTTTCATGTATCGTACCCCATTCTAGACGAGATGGGCGACCTTTGCCGGGCGTTCGAAAAAATGCGGTTTAGCCTGGCCGAAAACAATCGAGAGATGTGGCGCATGATGGAGGAGCACAAGCGGCTCAACGCCGCCTTCGCCCACGATCTGCGCACGCCCCTGACCGTACTGCGGGGGTATTCGGATTTTTTGTCCGCCTATGTGCCGGAGGGTAAGGTCACCGAGGAGAAGCTGCTCAGCACCCTGTCCACCATGTCCCAGCATATTGCGCGGCTGGAAAGTTACGCCAAGACCATGAACGCCGTGCAAAAGCTGGATGATATTGAGCCCGAGCCGGTTGCGTGCGCGGCCACCGGCTTTTTTAGCACGCTTGCGGGAAATTTCGAAATTTTATCTCAAAAGCACCGGATTGCCATCCGCTTAAAGGACGGTACCGGCCGCTCCACCTTTTTTGCCGACCCAAAAATCGTGACCGAGGTGGTGGAAAATTTGGTTTCCAACGCGTTATGCTACGCCAAAGAACAAATCGAGGTCGCCTTTACCGCGGGGGAAAAGTACCTGCGGGTCACCGTATCCGACGACGGCAAGGGGTTTACGCCGGAAGATTTGCATTCCGCTAAAAAAGCGTTTTATAAAGACAGCAGCCATTTCAACAGCAACCACTTTGGGCTGGGGCTCAATATCTGCGACATTCTTTGCCAAAAACACGGCGGAGGCCTTCATTTGGCAAATGGCAAAAACGGCGGGGCGGCTACCACTGCGCTGTTTTCCCTAACGCTGGAGGCGCAACCGCCAAAGGGCGAAGGCGAAACGGATTCATAAGCCCAAAAACGCCTTAACGCCATTTCCAGAAAAAAGTTTGATCGAGAAAGGTTTCGTTGATAAAAGATTGAGAAACCTTGGGTATCCTGATTCCATCCCCTGAAAATGGGGGATGGAATTTTTTTGCGCAGAAAACCCGCCGCGATCCCGGGAACGGCGGCTTCGGTAATCCAACGGAACAAGGAGAAGCATCTATGGATCGAAAACAAATTGCCCCAAGCGCGGACCGCGATTACCTGCGGCGGAAAAGGATCGTCAGCATCGTCTCGCTGGCGGTTTTTCTCGCTTTTATCGCGGTCATCAGCATCACGGTCGGCAAACCGCTGGTACAGATGGTATCAAAACCCGAACAATTCCGTCAATGGGTATACCGCCAGGCGGCCGGCGGCCGGCTGGCTTTTGTGGGTATGATGTGTCTGCAGGTGGTGGTGGCCGTAATTCCCGGCGAACCGTTGGAAATCGGCGCCGGCTACGCTTTCGGCGCATGGGAAGGCATGGCGCTATGCCTGGCCGGCGCCGCCGTCGGTTCCTCCCTGATCTACGGTTTTACCCGCCTGCTGGGCGTGCGGATGGTGGAGGCGTTTATCTCGCGGGAAAAAATGATGTCCCTGCGGTTTTTGCGGGACGCCAAAAAACGGAATCTGCTTGTTTTTGTACTGTTCCTGATTCCGGGCACGCCAAAGGATGTGCTGACCTATTTTATCGGCTTAACGCCTATGCGGCTTGGAAGTTTTCTGGTCATCAGCACCATTGCGCGCATCCCCTCGGTAATCAGTTCCACCCTGGGCGGGGACGCGCTGGGATTGCAGGATTACACGCTGGCGGTTTTGGTATTCGCGGTCACCGCTGTCCTAAGCATCGCGGGGCTGGTTTGCTACCGGCTGATATCGCGCAGACAGGCGCCTCCCCTGGAAGAACAAGCCGGCCGGCAAACGGCGCCGCCGCTCAGTCCCGAAGCGCCCCAGCCCCCTGCCCGGCCGGAATCGGCTCCGGAGACGATCCCCGCCCCCGACCCGCACAAGCCCGGAACCGCCGCGGTCAACTCCTATGAAAGGCTGGAAGAAAACAAATGAAAAAAGTTTATATTCTTTTGACCAACACCGGCACATTCTTTTCCCGCTTGCTGCGCGCGGCAACAGGGTTTGCGTACACCCACGTCTCGCTTTCCCTGGACAGCACCTTTCAACGCTGGTACAGCTTTGCGCGGCTGCATCCCGATTTTCCCCTGCCCGCGGGTTTTGTCTGCGAATGCCCGCAGGCGGGCGCGATGGCAAAATACCCCGACGCACCCTGCGCGCTGTACGAATTGGTTTTGGACGAAAGCGCTTATTCCCGCATGCGGGCGATGCTGGATTCCTACTCGATGCAGGCGGAACGCTACCGCTACAACGTACTGGGGCTGGTCCTTATCCGGTTGGGGCTTGCCGTCTGCCGGCCGTACCGCCTAGTCTGTTCCCAATTTGTCGCCCAAATGCTCGAACAATCGGGAGCGTTGGCGCTCCCAAAGCCCGCCATGCTGATGACGCCCATGGATTTTACCAGTCTGCCCGGCTTGCGGCTGGTCTATTGCGGGCCGCTGGGCGGCGTGGCCCGGCGCCATGCGC
>CABQAC010000144.1 GCA_902462035.1 uncultured Eubacteriales bacterium | reverse complement strand
TTATTCGAAAGACTGGGATTACACCAGAACCACCGGGATTTGGCAAACGGTCTGGCTGGAATTTACGCCGGAAAGCTATATGCAAAACATTCGGGTCACCACCGACTGCAACAACGGCGCCGTAACCGTTTCGGTGCGCACCCAGGGCCCGCGGGACGGCCTGACCGTGGAAATGGAAGCCAGCTTTCACGGCAGAGCGGCCGGCGGTTGTTCCGCCCAAATCTGCGGAGAATATACCACGGCCGCCTTTACCGTGGAGGACCCCCAGCTTTGGACCGCCGGTGTTCCCAATTTATACGACATCGTATACCGGTTGAAAAAAGACGGCCGGGTCATCGACACGGTAACCGGTTATTTTGGCATCCGTACCATCGAATTAAAAGACGGCGCGGTTTGCATCAACAACAAGCCGGTATTCCAGCGACTGGTTTTGGACCAGGGGTTTTACCCGGACGGTATCTATACGGCCCCCACGGACCAAGATCTGAAGCGGGATATCGAGCTTGCGATGGCAACGGGCTTTAACGGCGCGCGGCTTCACCAAAAAGTATTTGAGGAACGGTTTTTGTATTGGGCCGACCATCTGGGATACCTCGTCTGGGGGGAACATGCCAGCTGGGGATTGGATATCACCACCGCGGACGGTATTTCCTGTTTTCTTCCCGAATGGCTGGAGATACTGGAGAGGGACTACAGCCATCCGGCCATCGTCGTCTGGTGCCCGTTTAACGAAACCTGGGACAATCGCGGAAGGCGGCAGGACGACAACGTTTTGAAAACAGTTTATCTGGCGACCAAGGCAGCCGACCATACTCGTCCGGTAATCGATACCAGCGGATTTTACCATGTGATCACGGATATCTATGACATCCACGATTATGAACAGTCGACGGCGGTTTTTCAGGAGCGGTACCGGAACCTTACGGCAGGCGGATACTACGACGCGCGCAGCGACCGCCAGCGGTATGGCGGGCAGCCTTACTGCGTCAGCGAATACGGCGGAACGCGCTGGCCTGTGCAGGACAAAGGCGGGTGGGGGTATGGAAAAGCGCCCAAATCCGAACAGGAAGCGGCACAACGCATTTGCGGGCTGACCGAAACGCTGCTGGATTGCGCCGGCGTGTGCGCCTTCTGCTACACGCAGCTATATGATATAGAGCAGGAGCAAAACGGTCTTTACACGTATGACCGGGCCCCCAAATTCACAGCGGAAACCTACGATAGATTCCGGGCGGTCTGCGCCAAGCAGGCGGCTATCGAAAAAAAGGGGCGCTGATATCCCATGCGGTTAGACGACGCGCCGGGATAAGGCGCGCCGGCCAGGGCCGTTCGCGGTTTGTCCGCCAACGCCAGCGGCAGGTCAATTTCCGCCACATCGCCCAAAGGGTGGGGAACGGGCACCACCAGCACCAACGCGTCCGCCCGCAGGAAGGAAAATACCGGGGCGGTTTCATCCCGGTCGCTCGAAAGCAGCAGCGCCATCCATTCCGGCGCGGTAAACCGGGACCAATATTCGGCCGCATCCCGGTTCTTGTGGTTTTGGACGGCTTCTTTTAGCGCGGATAGGAAGACGCCGTCTAAAGAGGCAATGTCCTGCAGACGCACCCGCTCCCCCTGGGGCATCCGGAAGGTCAGCGCCCGGGCCGTGGCGGTGGGGTGGGGCGTGTCCGCCGCGTAATAAGACCCGGCAAAAGCCACGCTGAACCAGCCGCTGTCATTGCGGGCGACCCGATATCCGCCTTCCACCCAGGCTTCCTCCCCCAAAAGCATCCGCGCGTCCGCTGTGCCGTATTGTTCCAACAGCCGGTTCGCGGCGGGGTATTGGCTCTGCGGCAGAAGCTGGGGATAGGCTATTTCCGCCTTAAGCGGCCCGCCGGACCGGATGACGCGCGACACCCGCCAGGGAGCGGCGCTTTGTTCAGCGCAGCCCGGAAAAGCCAGCACCGCCAGAAAAAATACGATTATCCATCGCCGTTTCATGTCGTGACCATTCCTTTCACCGGCATGCTGAAATATTCTGCCGTTTTTGCGGGGGACCGTTCCCGCCGTTTGACCGGCCGGAGGAAAACCGCCCGCTTTCCGCAGCAGAAAAGCCGCCCTGACGCTACAGCCAGGGCGGCTTTTTATATTTATGCGGTTATTGGTTAAAAAATGCCAGGAAGGAACGGTAGGTCATATATACATCCAGCTTGGAAACCACCTCGAAGGGCGCGTGCATGGAAAGCACTGGAACGCCGACATCCACAACGTCCACATCCAGGTTGGCAATATATTTGGCCACGGTTCCGCCGCCGCCCTCGTCCACCTTGCCCAGCTCGCCGGTCTGCCAAACGATGTTGTTGCCGTTCATCAGGCTGCGTACCTGGGCCATGAATTCCGCGCTGGCGTCCGAGGTATCGCCCTTGCCGCCCGCGCCGGTATATTTGGTGACTACCACGCCGTTGTTGATGTAAGCGGAATTGTTGGGATCGTACACCGAAGAATAAGTGGGGTCGTAGGCCGCGTTGACGTCGGCGGACAGGCAGGAGGAACGGCGGAAGACGTCCCGGGCTTCGGCCCCCTCCATCCGCGCCAAATCAGCCACAAAGTCGGCCAGGTAAGCCGACTGCAAACCGGTGTTGCCGTCGCTGCCGGTTTCCTCTTTGTCGGTGAGCACCGTGATGGCGGTATGCTCGGGCGCTTCGGTATCCAGCACGGCCTGCAGCGCGGTATAAGCGCATACCCGGTCGTCGTGGCCGTAGGCGCCGATCATGCTGCGGTCAAAGCCCAAGTCCGTGGCGCGGAACGCCGGCACCAATTCTAATTCCGCGGATAGAAAATCCTGTTCCACCATACCGTATTTTTTGTTCAGCGCAGCCATCACATTCAATTTGACCGCGTCGCTGCCCTCGTCACCGCCAAAGGGGCGGCTTCCCACTAGGATATTCAAGTTTTCGCCGGTAATGCCCTTCTGCATGGTTTTGGTCATCTGCTCCCGCGCCAGATGCGGCAGCAGGTCGGTCACACAAAACTGGGGATCGCCCGCATCCTCGCCCAAGTTGACGGTTACCGTTTCCCCGTCCCGCTTGACCACCTTGCCGTGCAGGGCCAGGGGGATAGCGGTCCACTGGTATTTTTTAATACCGCCGTAATAGTGGGTTTTGAAAAAGGCCATATCGTTTTGCTCGTAAAGAGGGTTGGGCTTTAAATCGAGGCGGGGGGAATCGATGTGCGCCGCGGCGATGCGCACCCCCTTGACGCATTTCTTTTTGCCGAATACCGCCAAAATGACCGCCTTGCCCCGGTTGACATAATACACTTTGTCCCCGGGCTTGTATTTCCCCTTGCAGTCAAAGGGGACAAATCCCGCTTTTTCGGCGGCCTTCACCGTATAGGCGACCGCCTCCCGCTCGGTTTTGGCAGCGTCCAAAAAAGCCTTGTACGGCTCGCAGAACGCGTCGGCCTTTTTGACTTCGTCCGGGCCTGCTTTGCGCACGCCGTTTTCGTGGCTGGTGAGCAGTTCTTCCTTGACCTTTTCAAATTCCGTCTTTTCTGTCTTTTTCGCCATGGATGACCATCCTTTCCTGCGCGTGTTATTTTAAATCAGTACAATGTCTGATAGATCTTTAAATACTTGGAAATCCGTTCCACATACTGGCGGGTATCGGGATATGGGATATTTTGCAGCGTTTTGCCGTCGGGCGATATTTCCGGTTTCTTCAGCCACCCACGCACCGCGTTGACGCCCGCGTGATAAGCGGCGGCCACATTTTCCGGCGTTTCGAACTCCCGGAACAGCAATGACAAAAAATACACGCCGTACTTAACGTTGATTTCGGGGCTGAACAAATCCTCCCGCACGTAATGGTCGTCCTCCGGCGTAAGGGTTTGCAGCCAATGGAGCGTATCGGGCAGCAGCTGCATCAAGCCACAAGCGTCGTTGACCGATACCACGGCGGGGCGGAAGTTGCTTTCGGTCTTGATCAGCGCGTAGATGAAGTCCGGATCCACCCTGTATTCGGCCGCGTATTGTTCCACCAGGTGGGTGTATTTTTGGGGGTACGCGTTGCGGTAGTAGGACCGCAGCGCAAAAAACAAGGCCGCCGCCGCTACCACGAGCGCCGCCAGACCGGCGGCAAGCCAGCGAAGCCCCTTTTTTGACTTCCCGGCGGTCGTCCCCGTGCTATTTTTTCCTATTGCCACGGCATCTATCCCCGCTTTCTTGCAGATTGGGCTTTTTTTGTTGCCGCATTATTATTTTTGCTTATGGGATGGACAAAATATTGCGGGGATAACGGGCCCGCATAGCTTCCAGATACCCATAGGGATCCGGTATTTTTTTGAAAGGAAACGCCTTGCGCAGCGCGACGGACGATTGAAGCCTTTCCTGATTGAACGCATCGCCGAAGCCGGGGTCGGCCACCGCGTCTTCAAATTCTTCCCGGGTGCAGTAGCTGGCGCTTTCCAGCGTGCCCGCGTCCCCCGCCTGTACCACCAGGCTGAAAAAAGCGGGAAGGTTTTCCGCCAAAGGCTCCAGCGGATGATCCGGGTTCATCGGGCTGACGGCATACACCGGGGAACGGCTGAGGTCGTCGTCCTTAGGGACGGGCAAAACGCAGAACTGGATACCGTCCACCCCCAGGGAGGCGAACACCACGCCGCCCTGGGGCACGCATTCGCTTGGGACCAGCGACCAGCGGCACAGGCCCAAAGGTTCTAAGTCGGTTTCGATTTCCCAAAATCGCTCTAATAAATTCATGGTACTCATTCATCCTTTCACGGACCGGGGTATTTTATCCGGCATGGGCGTATTTTCGGGAACAAAAGCACCGTTTATTTTTCCATTTCCCGCCGAATCGACGCAAGAACTTTGGCGGCCTGGTCTTCCAAATCCGCCGGTGCGCCGTCGTTTGTCAAGACATAATCGGCGCGACCGGTATAAAACGCGTCCCGCTGCTGGGCGGAAAGCCGCAATTGAGCCGCTTGCCGTGTAATATGGTCCCGCGCCATAATGCGGGCGATGCGCAGTTCCGCCGGGGCGACCACCGCTACCACCCGGTTGCAGGTTTGGTCCGCACCGCTTTCGAACAGCAGCGGCGCGTCCAATACCGCAAGGTCATATCCTTGGGCAAAGCAGGCGGCGATTTCCGCGTTGGCGCGGGCCAGAATTCTGGGATGGGTAATACTGTTGAGCTTTTGGCCGCCGCCGGGAGCGGAGAAAGCCCGCCTTGCCAATTCCTGCCGGTTTAAAACGCCGTTTTGCACCAAATCCGCGCCGAAGGCCGCTTGCAGCGCCGCAAGGCAACCGGGGTCCTCCTGGGTTACCTGGCGGGCAACACGGTCGGTGTCGATAACCGCGCAGCCGTTTTGGGCAAATACCCCGCCCACAATGCTTTTGCCGGCGCCGGTGGGCCCGGTCAGGCCGATGATCCACTGTTTCATCACAACCGCCCTTTCGTCACGCGTCCACCAAACGGAACGCCGCCGCGCGGATGAGCCGGTTATAAACCGCCAGCCCCACGCCGCTTGGCTCGGGCGCGTGCGCGTACACGGTA
>CABQAC010000143.1 GCA_902462035.1 uncultured Eubacteriales bacterium | reverse complement strand
AAATAACCCATCCGCAAAAGTGTCAGGAGCTAAAATCTGCTTCTGGCACTTTTTTGTGGCTTTTTTGTGAATTTGATTAAAAAGTCCTTGACAATTTGTCTCTGGGCGGCACAATTGTTAAATACAATGCCGGTCAGCAAAAAAACAGGGATGATGATCAAAACCGAATAGGACAGCAGCATTTTATATTTCAGCTTCATGTCCGCAATCGATGATATGATTTTGACAAACAACGATTTCAGCACGCTCGCCCCCCTTTTCTTATTCCGCCGTGTCCCGGAATTCCAGCGGCGTTACGCCGGTTGCTTTTTTAAACGCCTTAATAAAGTAATTGCAGTCATTGTACCCGACCTCGTACGCCACCCGCTTAATTTTTGCGCCGTTGCGGCGCAGCGCTTCCTTGGCGCGGTCCATGCGGTATTGGGTGATATAGCGGTTCAAGGTCATGCCGGTTTCTTTTTTGAACACCACGCAAAGGTACGAGCCCGTCAGATCCAATTCATTGGCAATGGAAGCAAGCGAAAGATCCGTATCCCCATAATGACGGCCCACATACCGCTCGATTTTTTCTACAATAGGATTTTTAACCGATTCTTCTCCGGCGGCAAACCGGTCTTGCAGGCGCTTAAGCAGCAGGTCTTCCAGTTCGGTCAAAAAAGACGCGCTGAAAATCAAGTCGCGGCCATTTTCCCTGGTTTCGTCCGGCCGGGCGATCCGGTCATACAGCTTAGCGTAATAATCCTTGACCAGGCTAACCGGCGTGCCGTCATGACGGCGGATATCGTCGGTCAGCTGCTTGAGCAAATCAGCGGCTTCCTGCGGTTTTTCTTCCCGTACCAGCCGGATAAAACGGGCGGCTGTTTCCTCTTCAAACCGGAAACAGGGGCCCGCCTGCACATTGCTGTAAAGCACTTCGTACGGCTTGTAAAAGAAGGCGCGCTGCAGGGTGATGACCGCCGTGTTGTAGGAATCGCTGATCGCAAGCACGTTGGCCGCCGGTTCGCCAACGATCAGGACAAATCGGCAAACGCTCTCGAGCAGCTCTTTCCATCGGACGCATTTCTTCCGCAATTCGTCCAGCGAAATCGTCTTGCCGTCCCGCTGCAGGCACAAATGCGCCACCACGGTCCGGTCGTCCTTTCTGCCGACTAGGCCGTCGATTCCAGCTAGCTCCAGCTGCTTTTCCAGCATTTCGCAAATCAGTTTGGGGCAGTTATCCCCATCGCCGCTGTCGCCGTACAGCGCGACGAGCACCGTTACAAACCGTTCCCGATAGGTTAAAGACGGCAGCGCGATACTTAGGGAATCCCGCACCGCGCCCCGGGCCGCGCTTTTTCGCAGCAGCGTAACCGCAAGCTGGTTTTTCAGCGCGGGAATGCTGATATTGAGCTTGCGCTTAATTTCCTGCGCGTGCTTTTCCTCCCGCCGCCCGTTCTCCACCAGCGCGACCGTACGCGCCAATACCTCCCGCATCTCGTTTATGTCAAGCGGCTTTTCCAAATAAGCGGCGGCAGCCAGCGTAATGGCGGATTTAAGGTATTCTTTATCCGAATAGCCGCTCATAAAGATGATATTGCAGTCCGGGATAAACTTGCGGATTTCGAAGGCCATTTTGATGCCGTCCATCCGCGGCATGCGCACATCGGTCAGCAGGATATCGGGCAACAGCTCTTTGGCAATCTCCACACCGTTGACGCCGTCGTCCGCCGTCACGACTTCGTCGATCCCCAGCGCCTCCCAAGGGACGACAGAACAAATTCCCTGGCGGGTATTTTCTTCGTCATCGACCAGCAGCAATCGAATCAAAACTGTCACCTACTTTCCTGCAAGCCCATGCGGTTTCACATCTTGGTATTTTTCTACTAAAATTATACATCGAATTCTCCTAATTTGTGTAATTACACCAACCATCCTACAAAATATTATACCTTGCATCTATCTCACGGTCAAGACCCGCCCCAATCCCAATGCGGTAATACAATCAATCTGCATCAATACGGGGCGGGGAAATGAGTGAAAACGTAGAATTTCCCGATTTCCTGAAAAAACAATCGACAACAGGCGGAAAGTGTGACATAATCCACTTGACCGGCATTTCGACCATTAACCGCCGGTTCTTTTCTTGCTGTGCCCAATCGATTTGATGAGGAAAGAGGAGTCGCCATGGCGCAAAAACGTACCATGAAGCTAAAGGAACGGATATTCTACGGCCTTGGCTGCAATCGGTTTACCAGCGCTTATTTCAAATTCTTAAAAAGCCACACCCTTTTTATGATTTTCATGGCGCTGCCCAGCGTATTCATCAACACCTTTTTTATGAGCCAAACCGACGACAAAAACGTGGTATTGCTGTACAACATGATGAACTTTCTCTTCACAGGGTTCAGCATGTTCCTCGCGGTGCTGCTCATGCGGCGGACCTCCGCCGCTATCTGTGCCATCGTGGGCGTCGCCCTGTACAACGTCATGTATATCGGCTTGCTGATTCTCAACACCCGGGCCGCGGAGTACTCTTACCTGCTGGGCATGTTTAACGGAACCGCCAGCGGGTTTTATTGGCTCAGTTACGGCACCCGGCTTGCCGAATCCACCGACGACAGCAACCGGGAAGGCGCGCTGTCCATCCAGTCCATCGCCTCCTCGGTGGTAAACCTGTTTTTCCCCATGGTTTCCGGCGCCATCATTTCCTCGCTGCCGGGCTTTACCGGCTATTTCGCCATTTTTTCTCTCGCTCTTGTCATCGCGCTGATCACCATCCTGGAACTGTTCCGCCTGCCCAAAATCGCGGCAAAGAACAAAAAAACCAGTATCTGCAAATGTATCAAAACCGTTTTTACCAACAAGGTCTGGTTTTTAAGCATGTTTTCCAACACCTGCTATTCGGTGCGGGAGGGCGCGTTTTCCTTTATGCTCAACATCATTATTTTCCAATATGTGCGCAGCGAGGCGCTGGTGGGCCTCAACACCTTCCTGGGCGCCGGGGCCACGATTGTTTCTTCCATTCTGCTTATGAAGATTGTAAACCAGAACAACCGCGTCCAATCGATGACAATCGCTTCCACTATTTTACTGCTGATAGGCATCGCCTTTGTGTTCCGTATGAATGTATACACCTGCTTAATATACGCGGTGGCCAACTCGTTCGTACTGCTTTACCATTCTTTTCCAGTCAACGGGGTGGTGCTTTCCCCTTACGGCGTTATGCCCAATTCGGCCGAATTGTGCCCCGAATTCATGGCCATTAAAGAAAATTTTGTCGGTGTTGGCCGCAGCGTTGGCATTTTGGTCATTATGGGAGTCAACGCCCTGACAAATGGGGATCTCGTCTGGCAAGCCGTTACGCTGGCGGGGCTTTCGGCCTTCCAGTACGTCACCATACTGGTTTGCAAAAAATGCTTAAAAGAAGTTGCCAAGGTCAAGCAGGAGCAGGCGGCCGCAGCAGAAGCGCTGCCGGTTTCGTAACCTATGCTTGGCCGCCGCAGAAAGGGGTAACATCATGGAACGAGTTAAAATCGACGACAAATGGAAAATCTCCCCAGCCGGAAGGCATTGGAACGACCCCATTCCGGAACCCCTGGTAACCGACCTGCCCTGCGACGTGAGCATTCGCGGCAAACGGGAGCCCGACGCCTTGTGCGGCACCAACGGGGGTTATTTCCCCTGCGGTACTTATCATTTTGACAAGGTGTTTTTTGTGCCGGAAGCGTGGAAAGGCCGCCGGGTTTATATGGAATTTGAGGGCGTTTACATGAACGCTTCGGTCCGGGTCAACGACAACGCGGTGGGGTGCCACCCGTACGGCTACACCGGCTTTTTGTGCGACATTACCGATTACGTGTTTTACGGCGAGGACAACGGCGTCCGGGTCATCGCCAGCAACAGCCATCTGCCCAACTGCCGCTGGTATTCCGGCACAGGCATTTACCGGCATGTCTGGCTGGTCAGCGGCGGCCCGGTCCGCATTGCCAACCGCGGCTTGTTCGTCACCACCCCCGTCGTTTCGGCCGGTCAGGCGGAAATTGTCCTTACGGCGGATATTTCCAACGATACCGGCGCGGACCAGCCCGCCGTCCTGCGGGTTGCCGTATTCGACGGTGAAACGCCGGTCCTTTCGGCGGAAAAGGACTGTCTCCTTGCGTCCGGCGCATCCAAAGCCGAATGGTCCGCCACCCTGCAAGCGCCCCGGCTGTGGTCCCCGGACCACCCGGCCCTTTACCGCTTAAAAGCGGAACTGGTGCGGGGCGGTACGGTGCTGGACAGCCAGGAAACTTCCTTCGGCGTCCGTTCGATCGAATTTACGGCGGACCGCGGGTTCCTGCTTAACGGCGTTCCCACAAAGCTGCGGGGCGGCTGCGTCCACAGCGAAAGCAGCGTTTTGGGCGCCGCCGCCTTCGACCGGGCGGAGGAACGCAAGGTCGAACTGCTCAAAGGAGCGGGCTACAATGCGGTCCGCTGCGCGCACAACCCGCCGTCCGACGCTTTTTTGGACGCCTGCGACCGTCTGGGGCTTTTAGCCATTGACGAAGCCTTCGATACTTGGCGCTGGTGCAAAACGCCGGGCGATTACGGCCTGTACTTTGAGGACTGGTGGCAGCGGGATATTGCTGCCATGGTGCTGCAGGCGCGCAACCACCCGTGTGTGATTCTATATTCCACCGGCAACGAGGTGCCGGAGCGCAACGGCGTTTGCGACGGGTACCGCACGGCCCGTATGCTGGCCGGCGAAGTCCGCCGTTTGGACAGCACCCGCGGCGTAATCAATGCTATGAACAACATCCGGACCGACCCGGGCATCAACAACCTGAGCGCCAACCTGCTGCCCCCGGACGGCGAAACCGACTATTTCGGCGACCTATCCAAGGATTTCATCGCCCCGCTGGACGTGGCGGGCTATAACTATATGACCTACCGGTATGAAAAGGACCACGAGCGGTTCCCGGAGCGGATCATCTGCGGCACCGAATCCTTCCCCGCCCAGGTATTCGAGGATTGGGAAGCCGTCAACCGGCTGTCCCATGTAATCGGGGACTTTGTATGGACAGCGCTGGACTACTTCGGCGAATCGGGCATTGGCCATGTATGGTACCACGAGGATCAAAATTTTTTGGGCCGGTATCCTTGGCACCAGGCCTTTTGCGGGGATTTTGACATCTGCGGCTACAAGCGGCCCCAATCCTATTACCGCGATTGTGTTTGGGGCCGTGCCGCGGCCCCGTATATCGCCGTTTTCCGGCCGGAGCATTACGGCGAAACCGCCTACCCCTCCCCCTGGGGCTGGGAGGATGTGGTATCCTCCTGGGATTGGCCGGGGTTCGAGGGCAAGCCGGTTAAGGTGGCGGTCTATTCCACCGCGGACGAGGTGGAGCTGCTGCTGGACGGCAAGTCTTTGGGCAAACATCCCGCGGGTTACGGCCGTAAGTACCGGGCGGAATTCGAACTGACATACCAGCCGGGTGTACTGACTGCCGTGGGCTACCGCGGCGGCAAAGAGGAAAGCCGCGCCGGCCTTGCCACGCCGGGCAAGCCCGCCGCCTTACGGCTGACGGCCGACCGCGCTTTCCTAAAAACCGGCGGCGATTTGTCCTTT
>CABQAC010000142.1 GCA_902462035.1 uncultured Eubacteriales bacterium | reverse complement strand
CCGAAGCGGCGCGGCGATAGCAATCCGCCGCCGTCTCGTTGTCGCCCGCCCGCTCCCAGGCGGCCGCCCCCTGGCGCCATCCAGCCGCCTGCAAGTCAGGTTCACCCGCCAGCACATAAAGGCTTTCCTCCCGCTGCACGGCATCCAGCCAGCTTTCCTTTTGTTCCGGCAAGCCCGCGTACAGCCCCGCCCTGGCGCCCCATATCCTGGCGCGGGCGGTCCAAGCGGTACCGTTCTCGCCACAGGGCGCAAGCAACGCCAGCGCATCGCGCAGCTTTTCTTCCGCCTGGAGCAAATTGCCCTGTTCCGCTTTCATGCGCGCGTAGCTGCACAGCCCGTCCGCCAAAGCGGCCCTGGTCCGCAGCCCCCAATCCCCTTGTTCGGCAAACGCCCGGTCCAGCATGGCGCAGGCCTTAACATATTCCCGGCCGGCGGTCAGCTGGCGGGCCACCGTCAAACAGGCCGACACCAGCTTTTCCGGCTCGGAATGGTTCTTACACCTTTTAATCACCCGGGAAATATCTTGGCAAACCCGGGAACACGCCTTCGCATCCCATTCGGGCGCTTCCGGCGGCAGCGCCTCTAAAAAGCCATGGCTGTCCATCAAACAGTCCAGGGCCTCCTCCAACTGGTCCAGCTGTTCATAGCCAAGCCCCATACAACCGTCGATATCCGCCAGCATCGAGTAGACCGTCCACACGGTCTGCTGGGGCAGCTGGTCCAGCGGCAGGCCGCTGAGTTCCGCGGCGGCCCGCTGTCCGTTTTTGATCCCTTCGGGACGGTCTTCCCGTTTATAGCAGCTTCGGGCGATACCCTGGTACAGCCGCGCGCGCAGCAGGCGGTCAGGCTCCCCGCGCCTTCCCAGCCGCCGCGTCATGCGGATGCAGCGCTGGTAGATATCTCCCGCTTTCTTGGCAAAACCCAGCTGGCATAAAAGGGTGGCCCGCCTGATTTGCCGCTCGATGACATGGTTCCAAACGCCGGGCATGGCCGCCCTCCTTTCCAATCACTTTATCATGCCGTCCCTATTTTCCGCTTCCAGGGCGCCACAGGTCAACGCCCGCCGGCTCAAAAGCCGATCCTTAAGAAGGACATCGTATCCCACAGCCGGTACGGCAAATTCTTCTTTTCCCTTGGGCACCACGTATGTGGAAGATAGGCTCCTCGCTTCCCACGCCCTCTCCCAAAAGAGGTCCAGCAGGTAACCGTCCGCGTCATAGGGGGCCCGCTGGTCTACCCGGAATACATAGCCGTCCCCCGTCACCCGGAACATCGTGGAGCTGTCGATTATATAAGGAGAGACGGGCAGCTGCTCCAGCGTGTCGCCCTCCGGGATTTGAACAAGCCCGCACAAAAAGGCTTCCCCCCGGGCAAAGGGCGATTCCTGCACGTATACTTGGCTGATGTCCAACACCTGCAAAAGGTGCTCGTTCCCCATCAATTGGCCGTTCAGCACTTGAAGAACCCGCAGCGTATACAGCCGCACGGGCATCCCCAGGATTTCGGTAAACCCCCACAAACCGGACTTGTGGAGCCGCAGGGTGCCGTCCGCGTCGACCAAAAGCACCTGGTCCTCCCAATCCACCAGCCGGACCATGACAAAGGCGTCTGGCAGCTGAAGGCGCTCCCACACCGGTTCGTAATAATCACCATTGGGCACAGTACCCAGCTGCCGCTGTATTTGAAGCATCTCCTGTGTGGGTATCTTGTCCGGTTTGGCGGCCGCCGCCGGCCAAACGGACAGCATCAGCGTCACGATGGACAGGGCCGCTAGGGTAAGCGCTGTTCTCTTTTTCATATTGGCTTGGCGCCCCTTTCCAATCGACTGGCATACCCGCCTTTTTATTTCTTCTTTATGGTACCGCTTTTTTTCGCAGAATGCAATCCATCCGCGCCAGGTTCACGGCGCATTTCTGCCATTTTAGCCGCTGTCGTTAATTTTGTGGAAGTTGCCCCCCGGCGGAACCGGGTTCTTGTGTATCCATACAATTTTTCCTTCGTGCAGCCGAAACTTGGCCGAACGGATTGTAAAAACCGCGGATGTGTGATATCTTCTAGATATTTGAACTGGGATTGACAGCGGGATCCTAGTTTTAGGGGGTTTGCGGAATTCCCCTGCGGCACGAAAAACACACGTGACTCATGAAAAGCGGGTGATAATTTGTCCAGAATCAAGTGGATCTGGCGAAACGCGGAGGGGTACCACGGCAGCACCATCATCGGGTATGTGCTGGCCTGTATTTTCCCCGCCATGTCGCTGATCAATCCCCGGATCCTCAACGTAATCATCGACCAGTGCGTGTACGGCGGCAACACCGGCATCCTGGTGTCCCTGGTGGTAACCATGTGCTGTGTGACCTTCGTGCGCACCGCCATGGGGTATTTGATGATCGTCTTTACCGAGCGGTCATCCCAGGGGCTTTTGTACAACCTTCGCACCAGCCTGTATAAGGACTTGCAGGAAAAGGATATGTCCTTCTACGACCAGTTCCGCACCGGCGACCTGATGACGGCTATGACCAGCGATTTGGATATGATCCGCTACAACGTGGCCTATGTGTTCCGGCAGCTTATCCAAAACGTGATCCTGTTCGTGGCGACGGTCATCTATTTCTTTTCCACCAACGTAATTTACACTGTCTGCCTGCTGGCGGTAACGCCCTTTTTGTTCGTCATCCTGCGCAACTATTCCAAAAAGGCGCGCCCACTGTACGTGGAACTGCGGGAGCGGCTTTCCCGCCTGAGTACCAACGCCCAAGAGAACATCGAGGGCAATAAGGTAGTCAAGGCCTTTGCCCGGGAAGATTACGAAATTGAAAAATTCGGCGTAAAAAGCGACGAGTTCCGCACCCAAAACATCACGGCGGTCAACACCTGGCTGAAGGTGTTCCCCTATGTGGAAGGGCTGGCCCAGTCCATGACGGTTACAAGCCTTTTGGTGGGCGGCCTGCTGATGGTGGCGGGCCAGATGACCCCGGGACAATTCGGCGCGGTCAACGCGCTGATTTGGGCGGTATCTGATCCCATCCGCACCAGCGGCAACTTGTTAAACGATTTGCAGCGGTTCTTCGCTTCGGCGGACCGCATCCTGGCCATCCAAATTTATAGGCCCCGTATCCAAAACCCCAAAAACGGCTACAAGCCCGCCGGGCGCAGCGAGGGCGAGGTGGAATTCCAGAACGTGTCCTTCCGTTTCGGCAAAGATGTGGTGCTGGACGACGTCTCCTTTACCATAAGGAAAGGCGAGACGGTGGCCATTATGGGCGAAACCGGCAGCGGCAAAACCACAGTCGCCAACCTGATCACCCGGTTTTACGACGCCACCGGCGGCAAGGTGCTGATGGACGGCGTCGACGTGCGGCAGTGGGATCTGCAAGCGCTGCGCAGCAACGTCGGCATGGCAAACCAGGACGTATTCCTGTTTTCCGATACCATCGACGGCAACATCGCCTACGGCAACCCGGACATGCCGGAAGACCAGGTCAAACGGTATGCCCATATGGCGGCTGCCGACTTTATCGACCGGATGCCCGAAGGATACGACACCATCATCGGCGAACGCGGCGTGGGCCTGTCCGGCGGGCAAAAACAGCGGATTGCCCTGGCGCGGGCGCTGGCATTGGAGCCGCCGCTGCTGATTTTAGACGACACCACCTCCGCCGTGGATATGGAGACGGAGAAATTCATCCAGGAACAGCTGGAACAACTCGATTTTTCCTGTTCCAAGCTGATTATTGCCCAGCGCATTTCCTCGGTGAAGAAGGCGGATAAAATTTTGGTCATCAAAGACCACAAGATTGCGGAAATGGGCACCCACAAGGAATTGGTACAGAAAAAAGGCATCTATTACGACATCTTCCGCATCCAACAGGGGCTAGCCGAGGAGGTGGGGGAATAAATGGCCAGAAACAAATATGATATTGACGAAACGCTGGAAACCCCATTCGACCTAACCCATTTTAAGCGCAGCATGAAATATGTGAAACGGCACAAAAAAACCATGCTGTTGGCCTTTGGGCTAAGCGCCCTGGGCGTGCTGTTTTCCCTGGTGACCCCCATGATGGGGGAACGGATCATCAACGTCAGCGTTCCCAACAAAAACGCATGGGAAGTCGTGCTGTTGGCTGTCGCGATGGCGGCATGCCTGTTCATCAGCATCATTCTGACGAAAATCCGCAGCCAGATGATGGCAAACGTCAGCCAGGAAATCGTCTACGATATCCGGATGGATTTGTTCGAACATTTGCAGCGGCTTCCCTTTACTTATTATGACGACCGTCCCCACGGCAAAATTTTGGTGCGCATCATCCAATATGTCAACAGCGTATCGGATATGCTCAGCAACGGCATCATCAACTTCATCCTGGAAATCTTCAACTTGATTTTCATCATGGTGTTCATGCTGGTCACCAGCGTGCGGCTGGGCTTGGTGGTCCTGGCCGGGCTGCCGGTTTTGTTTGCTATTTTCTTCATCATCAAGCCCATTCAGCGCAGGGCATGGCAGTCCCATTCGAACAAAAATTCCAACCTGAACGCTTACATGCAGGAAAGCATTAACGGCATGAAGGTCACCCAGGTGTTCACCCGGGAGGAGGAAAACCGGAAAATCTTCACCCGGCTGGCCAAGGATACCCGCAAGCGCTGGTTCAAAGCAGTGTTCGTGTCCAACCTGATTTGGGTCAGCGTGGACAACATCAGCCAGACCATCACCGGCTTTTTGTACTTAGTGGGCGTGCTGTGGACCTACCCCACCATCGCGTACGGCACCTTGTTCGCCATGGCAAACTACTCGTGGCGGTTCTGGCAGCCGATCAATAGCCTCGCGCAGATTTACAACAACTTTATCAACACCATCGCCTATTTGGAGCGTATTTTTGAAACCATGGACGAACCCGTCCACATTGCGGACGCGCCCGACGCTTACGAGCTGCCCGAAATTAAGGGAGAGGTCACCTTCAGCCACGTGGTCTTTGGGTACGAAAAGAACAAGGTCATTTTAAACGACGTGAACTTTACCATCCACCCTGGCCAAAGCGTAGCGCTGGTTGGCCCCACAGGCGCGGGGAAAACCACCATTGTCAACCTGATTTCCCGTTTTTACGACCTGAACAGCGGCCAGCTGCTCATTGACGGGCACGATATTTCCAAGGTGACCATCCGCTCCCTTCGCAGCCAGATGGGCATCATGTTGCAGGACAGTTTCATCTTCTCCGGCAGTATTGCGGATAACGTGCGTTACGGCAGGCTGAACGCCACGCAGGAGGAAATCGCCGCAGCATGCAAGGTGGTGCACGCGGACGAATTCATCACCGCGATGCGGGACGGGTATGAAACCCAGGTCAAGGAAAACGGCGGCAGGCTTTCCCAGGGGCAAAAGCAGCTGCTGGCCTTTGCCCGCACCATCATCTCCGATCCCAAGATCCTTATTTTGGACGAGGCGACTTCCGCCATCGATACCAAAACCGAGCAATATGTGCAGGAAGGCATTAACCACCTGCTCAAGGGGCGGACCTCCTTCATCATCGCCCACCGGCTTTCCACCATCAAGCACTGCGACAAAATTATGTACGTCAGCAACCAGAACATTTCGGAATACGGCACGC
>CABQAC010000141.1 GCA_902462035.1 uncultured Eubacteriales bacterium | reverse complement strand
TGTCGCAGGCACAGCCCAGGCAGGCGCCCACGCCGCAGCCCATCCGCTCCTCCAGCGAAACCTGGCAGGGAATGCGGGCATCCGCCGCGATTTGGGCCACGCCGCGCAGCATGGGGGTGGGCCCGCAGGCGAAAACCGCGTCCGCGCCCAAAGCCGCCAGCTCCTGCAGCGGGCCGGTCACAAGGCCTTTTGCGCCGTAGGAACCGTCATCGGTGGTGACGGTTACGCGGCAGCCCAGCTTGCGGAAGTCCTCCTCCAAAATAACCGCGTCCTTATCCCGAAACCCCAGGATGACGCTGGCCTTTTCGCCATAGCGGGAGGCCGCTGCCAGCAGGGGAGGCACGCCGATACCGCCGCCCACAAAGACCGGGTGCCCGGCGGTTGGGTCCAGGACAAAGCCGCGCCCTAAAGGCCCCAGCACGTCCAGTACGCCGCCTTGGGGGATTTCGGCAAGCTGGGCGGTCCCTTCCCCGCGGATCTGGAAAACGATGCGCAGAGCGCCCGCGGCTGGATCGATTTGGCAGATCGAGATAGGCCTGCGCAGGACCTTGCCGGGGACCAGCAGGTTCACAAACTGGCCCGGGGCCGCGTGGGCCGCCAGTTCGCCCGCTTCCAGCCACAGGTCGAAGGTGTCGCGGTTCATCTGCGTTTTATGTAGGATGCGGCAGCGCCGTGTGTCGTATTTCATGGGGTTCACGCCTTTCTTGCCGTTTTTGCCCGAACGGGTGATAACGGGCCGCGCGGCGGAATAACAATAGAACTGTGGTCCATGCCCACATTTCAAATTCATTATAGCAGGTTCCCGAATGGCTGGCAACGCTCAAAATACTGTATGAAAACAGGTAAAAAAAATAGGTCATATCTACGAAAAATAAAGATTGGGCCGAATTAACATTGACATGGATTTTACAAGATGCTACGATACATTTGATATAGACCCGGCAAAACTGGCTTATTTTCACAGGATCGCGCTTATCGTTTCACCTGACGGCCCGAAGGAAAAACTGCGGGCCGCCTTATGGTTCTATAAGGTGAGGTTTTAAGCCCCAGGTTCCAGTTGATATTCAGAAAAGAAGGGATGAGACGATGAAAAAGATTGCAAACATTCCGGAGACCATGAAGGCTGTGATTTGCTACGGCCCGCTGGATTACCGCTACGAGGAGAACGTCAAGGTGCCGGAGGTTACCGAGGACGACGTGCTGGTTAAGATTTTGGGCTGCGGCATTTGCGCCGGCGATATCAAGTCCTACCATGGCGCCGCCATGTTCTGGGGCGGCGGCGTGCTCCCCCCGTGGAACGACGCGCCCTGCGTGCCTGGCCACGAATTTATCGGCGAAGTGGTCGCCATCGGCGACAACGCCGCCAAAAAGTACGACCTGCAATTGGGCGATATCGCAGTTGCCGAGCAAATCGTCCCTTGCGGCGAATGCAGGTTCTGCAAATCGGGCGAATATTGGATGTGCGAACGCCAGAACATCTTCGGCCACCAAAAAGTGATTGCCGACGGCGGCATGGCGGAATACATGCGGTATAACAAGCGCGCCATCATTCACAAGGTGCCCAAGAGCGTTGACCCCATCCTGGGCGCGACTATCGAGCCGCTTTCTTGCGCGGAACATACCGTGGAGCGGGCCAATATTCAATTTGAAGACGTGGTCGTCGTGGCGGGCCTTGGCCCTATCGGCCTGATGAAGCTGCAGTTTGCCAAGCAAAAAAGCCCCAAGCTGCTCATCGGCATCGACTGCAAGCCCAAGCGTTTGGAATTGGCCAAAAAGCTGGGTGCCGACGTGGTCCTCAATTTTAAAGAATGCGACGTGGTCGAGGAAGTGCTGAAGCTGACCGGCGGCTATGGCTGCGACGTTTATATTCACAATTCCGGCCATCCTTCGGGCGTTATCAACGGCCTGAAGATGGTGCGCCGCCACGGTACTTTTGTGGAATTCAGCGTGTTCTCCGCCGAAACTTCGGTGGATTGGAGCATCATCGGCGACCGCAAGGAGATGACCATTGTGGGTTC
This sequence comes from uncultured Eubacteriales bacterium, assembly GCA_902462035.1. Classification (GTDB taxonomy): domain Bacteria; phylum Bacillota; class Clostridia; order Oscillospirales; family Acutalibacteraceae; genus CABQAC01. Next base: position 3,618 of record CABQAC010000141.1, on the reverse strand, counting down.
CCATATCAGCGGCCGGCACGGCTACGAAGTCGCGATCAACAGCCTGGAGAAGGGCACCATCCATGTGGAAGACATCGTCACCCATACCTTCCCGCTCAAGGACTTCAAACAAGCGTTCGAATTGGCGGAAAAAGGCGACGACTCCATCAAGGTTGTGCTGGTACCGTAAGAACCTGTTAAAACACAAAAAGCCCATGGCCTTGCGCCATGGGCTTTTTTGCGTTATGGGACCGCCGGGCCGGTCAGGTAAAACGCGGCTTCGCCGTTCCCGCGGACCAGAACACGCCGGGTGCGCGCGTCCCCGTTAAAAAAACGCTGCCGCGGGGCGTTTGGGAACGCCACCTGGATAGAACCGCCCTCCAGCCGGAGGGATTTGCCGCCGTTTTCATCCTCGCGCAGCGCGCCGCCCTGTTCCCTGGTATAGGTTACGGTTTGGGAATAATCGAAGGTGGTGTAGGTAAAGGCGATGGTACCGTCCGGCCCGTACCAATTTTCCACCGGCCCTTCAAAGTCAAAAACCACGTCCAGAAAATATGCGTCCTGTGTCAGATTTCCCTGCATCAAGCGGCATTCCGCCCAAACCCCCGCCGCTCCGCCCGAAAGGCGGTAGGGCAGCACAGGGGGCAGCTTTTCCTCCGCTACCGACAGCGCGAAGGACGCGGGTGTTCCGCCGGTGACGGAAATTTTGCCTGCCGGCGTTTCCGCCTGCCCGTACCGCTGGCGCGCCAGGTCGTGAAAATATACCCGGAAGGTAAAGCTGTCCAGCTGCTCTACCGTATCGCCGGGCTTGGTTTTATCCCCCACCACGCCGGTTTGGTAAAACCAAATCAAACGGCTTTTTCCGTCGCCCCCCTCAAAGGAAAAACAGATTTTGCCCCCGTCGCCGTAAAGGCCGGCGGGGCTACCGTCATATTGAAAGGTCAGCGTCAGGTCGGAATAAGGATCTTCCAAGTTCTGCTGTGAAAGCGCGGCGGTAACCGTCCACGCTTCGCCGGAGCCGGTCAGGTAACGGGCATGCCCGCTGTCTTGCGGTTTGCCGCACCCAAAACACAACACCGCCATAATCGCAGCGAGCGGCAGCAACCGTTTCATAGGCCTTCCCTCCGATGCGGGGCTTATTCCTCCGGCAGACGGATGCGAACGATTTCCGCCAGGATTTGATTTCGCATCCGGATGGCCTCCCGGCGGGCGGCCCCGGCGTAATCTTCCTCGGCACAGCCCTCTTTTTTGTACGCGCACAAAATGGCGCGGGAGGAATTGACAACGGCGCCCAAGCCGTTTTTGTCAAAACCCGCGGCCACATCGGCTGCGGACCCGCCCTGGGCGCCGTAACCAGGAACCAGAAAGAAGGTGTGGGGCAGCGCCTGGCGCAATTCCATCAGCTGGGCGGGGTAGGTGGCGCCTACCACCGCGCCCACGCCGGAGTAACCGTATTGGCCGGGCAGGGACTGGCCCCATTGTTCGCACAAATCCCCCATGGCGCGGTAAACCGGCATGCCTTCCAGCTTGCGGTCCTGCAGCTCGCCGGAGGAGGGATTGGATGTTTTTGCCAGGATAAACAGCCCTTTATCCAGCTTTTCGGCAATTTGCAGAACCGGCGTCACGCCGTCGCTGCCCAGGTAGCCGTTTACCGTCAGCGCGTCGCCGCCAAAGGCCTCGTATTGGTTTTCCTCCACTGCCGTCGTCCCAAGATGGGCCGCTGCGTATGCCTCCATTGTGGTGCCGATGTCGCCCCGCTTGCCGTCCGTGATGACGAACATCCCCTTTTCCCGGGCATAACAAATGGTTTCCTGCAGCGCGCGTACCCCCGGCCAGCCATACAGCTCGTAATAAGCGCACTGGGGCTTTACCGCCGGGACAATATCGCACAGGGCGTCGATAATCCCTTTGTTATAGGCAAGCAGAGCCGCGGCGGCGCCTTCCAGCGTTTTGCCGTGGGCCGCATAAGCCTGCTCCCGCAGAAAAGCAGGCACGTAATCCAGCTTGGGGTCAAGCCCTGCTACGGTGGGGTTTTGTTTTTCCACAATTTTTTCAATCAATCTGTCCAACGACATATTTTTCTTCCTTTCCCCGAACGTTACCGCAATTGGGACAACAGTTCCCGGCCGACCAGCTCCAAAATCATACCCGTTTTCTTTTCTTCGGTAGAGTTGATCGCAATGACCGCGTCAGCTTTTGGCACAACGATGGAATACTGGCCGAATTTTCCATCGGCCCGGAATACGCCGTCTGGCGAAACCCAAAACAGATACCCGTAGCCAATGGTGATGGCCTTGACCGACGGATCAAACGGCACCTGAACTTTGCCAACCGCCCTGGTCCAGTCCTCCGGCACCAGCTGGGCACCCTTCCAGTTGCCGTTCTGCAGGTAAAGCTGGCCGAATTTTGCCAAATTCGATACAGTCAGGAACATGCCGCCTGCGCCAAAAGTATGCCCCATGGGGCATACTTCCCACACCGGGCGGGGGATATCCAGCGGATCAAACAGCCGGGGCATCAGGTAATCGAGCAAGGTGGTGCCGGCCCGTTTTTCCAGAATAACGCCCGCCAGATAAGGGCCGGCGTTGTTGTAGCAATAATGGGTGCCCGGCTCGTAAACCAACGGCTGGTTCAGGGCGTAGCGGACCCAATTTTGTTCTTCCAGCTTTTCGCGGTCTCCGCCCATCAGCAGGGCGCGGTCATGCCCCAGCGTCATGGTCAGCAGATGCTTGACGCGAAGGTTTTTTAAGAACGCCGAGGGCTCTGCGGGCGCTTCGCCGGGAAAAATGGGAAGCACCGGTTCCTCCAAATCCATCAGTCCCTCTTTTACCGCCATGCCCACCGCCGTGGCGGTAAAGCTCTTGGTGGCCGAATATTGGTTTTGAGGAACTTCCGGCGTCCAGTGGTGACGGGCAATTTCCACGCCGTGCTGCAGTACCACAACGCCGTTCAGGCAAAGGGATTCGGACGCCACGGCGTCCACAAAAGGTTTCAGGGAAAAAGACATCGAGAACATCTCCTTTCCAATTTTCCGGTCAGCGATGCAGGCGGTATACAATCCGCCCGCGGCAGATGGTCATTTGGACTCTGCCTTTTAGGTTCATCCCCTTAAATGGGGTATTGCGCGATTTGCCGTGCAGCGACTCCGGCGCTACCGTCCAGCTCTCGTTTGGGTCAAACAGCATCACGTCCGCCGGCGCCCCCGCTGCCAGCGTTCCGGCGGGCAGACCCAAAATGCGGGCGGGGCGGGTAGACATCAGTTCGATCAGCCGCGGTATCGATAAAAGCCCCGGCTGTACCAGGTAGGTCAGCCCGGCCGAAAACGACGTTTCCATTCCGATTGCGCCATTGGGCGCTTTTGCAAAATCGCTTTTTTCCGCCGCCGTATGGGGAGCGTGGTCGGTGGCAATGGCGTCCAGCGTACCGTCCAGCAGCCCTGCGATTACCGCCTGCCGGTCTTGCTCGGTCCGCAGGGGCGGGTTCATGCGGTAGTCCGCGTCGCCTCCCCGCAGGATTTCGTCGGTCAGCGCAAAATAATGGGGGCAGGTTTCCGCCGTGACCGCCACGCCCCGGGCCTTTGCGTCCCGAACCAGCGCCACCGAGCCGGCGGTACTGACATGGCAGATGTGTACGGGCACG
>CABQAC010000140.1 GCA_902462035.1 uncultured Eubacteriales bacterium | reverse complement strand
GCCGCTTAAGAACGCGCCCACCGGCACACCGTCCGCCATGCGGTTAAGAACCGCATCGAACAGCAATTCGCGCACGGTACGCACGGTTTTATCGTAATCATCCGGGTGTTCGGCATACTCCAGCGCAAAGTAAGAAAAAACCCGTGTCCCTTCCGCGCCGCATGTCATCGCATGGCCGGGCGCCAGTTCCTCCACCCCGTGGAAAACGCTTTTACCCGGCGGAAACAGCGGCGCGGCCGCCAGCAGACCGCACCAACCTTCCCGCCTGATCTCCGGACGCAGCCCGGGGTAACCGAACAGTCCGCCGGGGGTGGAGGCAAACACCAGGGCGCTGTCCTGCCGCGCGTAGTAAAAGGGGCGGGCGCCCAACCGGTCGCGGCATAAAAAGCATCGGTTTTTGGCACAGTCCCACACCGCAAAGGCATATTCCCCCTGCAGCTTTTGCACACAATTTTCTCCGTACTGCAAATATGTAACCAGGGCGGTTTCCGCGTCGGATCCCACGGAAAACGCGTGGCCGCGCGCTTTTAATTCTCTCTGCAGCGCGTCTCCGCGCAGCAGCTCCCCATCAAAAACAATGGCATACCGGTTGCCGCCCCATACCCGCTCCAACAGCGCGTCCGCCCCGGCGGAACGATGGGCGCCCGCAAAACCCAGATGGGGGGTTACCAGTTGCTGGGTTTTGCCGCCGCGTCCCAACTTTTCCGCCATCCGTTTCCCGACCCGGCTCCATTCCTCGGCCCTGCCGGTGTAATCGTAGGTGGCATCCCAAAATCCGGCGATTCCGCTCATCATCAAACCCCCGCTTTCCGTCGGGCCTGCCGGCCCGGCGCATACTGTGGGGAAACACAGCCGCTTTTTGCGCCGTTTTTGAAGATACGGGCGCAATAATCCCGTGTTTCCGTCCGTTTTCAGTATATGCCGAAAAACGGAATGGGTTCGCAGGGATCCGCAAACCGGTACGCGGCCGCGGTCCCACTGAAAGGCCGTGCCGCTCTATTTAAAAAAACGCTCCGGATTAAGCCCGGAGCGTTTTTTAAAACATCTTCTTTTTATACAGCACAAAAGCCGCCACCAGCATGGCCACGGCAGACAATCCCACCGGGAACCAAAAGTTCTGGACCGGAATGTTGCCTACGTTCATTCCATACAAGCCGGAAATAATGGTAGGGATCGACATAATTAGGGTAATGGAGGCAAGCACCTTCATCACGATATTCAGATTGTTGGAGATGACCGACGCAAACGCGTCCATCATGCCAGACAAAATGTTCAAATAAATGCTGGACATTTCAATGGCCTGTTTGAGTTCGATGATCACGTCGTCCAGCAAGTCCTGGTCTTCCTCATACAATTTGATAAACCGGCCGCGCATCAGCTTTTCCATGGTGATTTCGTCCGACTTCAGAGAGGAGGAAAAATATACCAGCGACTTCGAAATTTCCAGCAGCTGAATGAGTTCCTTGTTTTTCATGGACTTTCGCAGCTCTTTTTCGACGTGATCGCTGATTTTATCGATTTGCTTCAGGTATTGTAAATACCGAGTCGCCACCCGGAGCATAAAATGCAGCACAAACTGGGTCCTGCGGTTGGTGCTGACCCCCTTTACGACGCCCTCCGCCAGCTCGTTGATGACGGAATTTTCCTTTAAACAAACGGTGATGACCGCAGTATCGGTCACCATAATGCCCACCGGCATGGTGTAATAGGTGATGTTGTCGCTGTTTTTATCGACCACGGGAATATCGATAATAATCAGGGTCGTTCCATCCTCTGACTCGATACGGGAACTTTCTTCCTCGTCCAGCGCGGCGCGGATAAAATCCGGCTCCAAATTGTAATCGTCGATCAGGCCGACAATTTCCTCCTCGGTGGGATCGATCACATTGATCCAGCAGCCCGGCTCATATTCCGGGATGGGAAGGATCCGTCCCTCCACCGTTTTCAGGCATGATACCATTGCACCCTTTCTCCCCCTTTTGCAGGCGCGGCAAACGAAACGCGGCGCCGCGGCCCAAAATTCTCTCCCTACTTCGGCCGCTGCCGGCAGGATCTGGATTCACAACGCCACCTCCCTTTGTTGAAAACGGCTATCAAAATTCCGTGTTCATTATAGCACATAAAACGGAGATTGCAAGCGCGCAATCCGGATATGGGGAGCAAAATCCGATTTAACCGCCGAAATTCGGCTTTCGCGCTTATATTTGCCCGGATTCCGTCATATATTCGGTCAATCAGAAAAGAAAGCCCCGCTGCCCGGCGGGGCAGCGGGGCTTTGGGACACGCGCTGTCAGTCCAGGTGGTAAACCTCCTCCATTTCCGCCCACCATTCCCCTTCTCCGCGTGTAGCAAGGGGCTGCTGGCACGGCTTGCAGATGGCCCACCACTCCTGTGTTTTGGGATCCGACGCCATTTTGGCCATATCGGCCTCGTAATCGTCCCCATCGTATTCGTAATAGCTGAACAAAAAGCCGTCTTTATAATAAATTGAATAATTGCTGATATGGCATTCCTGGATGGTACGGTTGACCTCCGGCCATGGATTCGCGTGCAGTTCTTTGGCATTCCTGGATGGTACGGTTGACCTCCGGCCATGGATTCGCGTGCAGTTCTTTGTAGCGTTCCAAGCATTCCGGCTTTACCCGGATGATCGATCCCAATCGCATCAAACCCGCTCCTTTTCCGGATTCTGATGCTCCCTGCTCAAAACCGTCACGCCGTAGGGCTGCAATTCCACCGCATCCGCGCCCCATACCGGCGCGGGTTGAGCGGTCTGAACCGCCGCCGTATGGTTTAAGATAAACAGGTAATCCTTCTTCCGCCCGGGGCGTACAGCGAGTTCCACCCCCGCGGGCGATTCCCCGCAAACGGAAAGCGACGCGTCCTGCCGCAGCGTTTCCACCAGCTGGTCAAGCATCGCATCCTCCAGCCCGGTGGCCACATAATAGGCTTTTCCTTTGCCGTAATCATGGCAGGTGACCGCGGGCATCCCCGCGTAATACTCGGTGGTAAACCGCGCCAGCGGCTTCGCCCCTTTCAGGGTGACCACATCGCTCCACAGGCTGCCCTTTCCCGCCGCGCCGTTCTTTTCCCACGCCACGCCCGCGTCAAAGCCCAGCATGCAGTCGTAATCGCCGGTTTCCAAGCCCAGCAGCTCGCCCAGGCGGCCGGGAAGCGGCAGATCGCACATGCAGACGTTGTTGCCGTTCTTTACGCCAGTGCGGAAAGTCAGCACCAGATGGCCGCCGCCGCGCACGTAATCCATCAGCGCGTCCTCCGTCTTTCGGTCCATTAAAAACTGAAGCGGCGCCACCACAACCCGGTAACGGGGCAGTTTTGCCAAATCGCTCACAAAATCCATCGCGAGGTTTTTGCGGTAAAAGGCGTTGTAATACTGCTGCACCAGTCCTTCGTAGGTCAGGGACGGGTGGTGCGGCTGGATTTGGAACGCCCAATCCTGATCGTAGGAAAACAAAATTGCCGCGTCGTTTTTAGGGGTCACGCCCCGAATGTCCTCCATGACGGGGTTAAGCTCCGCCGCTGTTTCTTTCAGCTCGGCGTAACGGCGGCCAGGCACGCCGTTGTGGGGCAAAATACCGTGCCAATACTCCTCGTGGCCAAACGCGCAGGTGCGCCAGCGGAAGTAGACGATAACGTCTGCCCCATGGGCTACGCTTTGGGCGGTCCACATGCGCAGCTGGCCGGGCCGGGGCGTGATGCCGATCAAGGACCCGCCGGTAGGGCCTGCCTGCATTTCCATAATCCAGAAGGGCTTATCTTTGATGCCGCGCATCAAATCCAGGCTGGAAGCCAGCACCTCCGGCGGCGTGCCGTACCTGTCCTGATAATATCCCAAAGGATACTGGTCGTGGGACACAAAATCCAGCGAAGCCCCCAAATCGAAATAATTGGTCTTTTCGCAGAACCCCATTAGGTTATGAGTCACCACATGGTTGGGACAGATTTCGCGAAGGATTTTTACCTGCATGTTTTGAAAATCGACGATTAAGTCGGAGCAAAAGCGCTTCCAATCGAGCAAAAGGGAGGGGTTGTGGTTGGTGGGCACTGTATGCGGAACCGGAATTTGATCAAAACGCGCATAATCCTGGCTCCAGAAAGCGGTTCCCCATTCGCGGTTGAGCGCCTGGATGTTTTCATATTTTTTCTTCAGCCATTCCTGAAAAGCAGAACGGCAGCTGTCGCACATACATAAATCCGCGTGGCTATTGCCGAGTTCGTTGTCCACCTGCCAGCCGATCACATGGGGATTGTTCTTATAATGTACCGCCATGGCCGTTACCAGCCGCCGGATGTGGCCGCGGTAGGTTTTGTTGCTTTGGCAGTCGTGGTGCCGCCCGCCAAAGCCCTTCCGCTCGCCGTGGGAGTCGACCGGCAAGATTTCCGGGTTTTGCTCGATGATCCAAACAGGCGGCGCGGCGGTAGGCGTTCCAATCACAGTCTTGATTCCCTGGGCACCTAAAATTTCGATGGCCTCGTCCAGCCAGTCAAAATGGAATTCTCCTTCCGCGGGTTCGAATTTCGCCCAGGAAAACTCTCCCATGCGAACGACCTGAAGGCCCATTTCCTTCATCAGCCGCGCGTCGGTCTCCCATCGTTCCCGGGGCCAGTGTTCCGGATAATAATCTGCTCCAAAAGAAAAGTTCATCCAGCCATACCTCCTGTTTTTGTTCTTGTGCCGGGCGGCGCCCCTTACACTTGGTAGTGTAACAACCCAAAACGTTTTTTGCAAGGGAAAAACAAACAGGATTTTAACGCTGCCCACACGATATTGAAGATTTGATACGATTTATCCATAAGATTGACGGCATCGTATTATTTTGTTTATATATCGTGTCAATCCGTATATGGTTTTTTCCATAAGATCCACTATAATAAATCGCATAGGCCAGTTTTTTTATTCAACTTTTTTAAATGAACAGGAGTGAAAATCCATGAGTAGCTTGATCTACACCGAGCGGAAAACAGAATACTTCGCAGACCCGCTGGGTATTGACGTCCCCCATCCCACCCTAAGCTGGAACGTGGAAACCGAGGAAAAAGGCTGGATGCAGGGCGCGTACCAAATTCTCGTGGCGGACGACTTGTCCCTGCTGGACCAGGATCGGGGCAACATGTGGGACACCGGCATGGTTCCGGGCAATACCATGTATGTACCTTACCAGGGCAAGCCCTTTTGCTCCGACACCCTGTATTTTTGGAAGGTCCGCGTCACCCAAAAGGGCAAAACCACACCCGAGCCGTACAGTGCGCCGTCGACCTTCCGTACCGGCCTGCTTGCTGATTCCGACTGGCACGGCAATTGGATCGGCGTGGGCAGCGAAGAGGTCAACCCCCTGTACCGCACCGCGGTATCTTTGGAGAAAAGGGTGGTCTCCGCACGGGCTTACATCTGCGGCTTGGGCCATTTTGAACTGACGTTAAACGGTAAAAAGGCATCCGACGCCGTGTTGGAGCCCGGATGGACCGATTACCGCAAAACATGTTTTTATGTCTGCTACGATGTCACGGCGCTGGTACAGCCCGGCCGCAATACGGTGGGCATCGCGCTGGGCAACGGCATGTACAACGCGATGGGCGGCAAAAACCGCTATATCTATTATCCCCGCAAATTCGGCGACATGGAGGCGATCCTCCAGC
>CABQAC010000139.1 GCA_902462035.1 uncultured Eubacteriales bacterium | reverse complement strand
GTTTATGCTTGGAAACCATGGGGAAAATCAACCAGCTGGGCACGCTGGAGGAAGTGCTCGCGCTGTGCGGGGCGGACGAGACCCTGCTGCCCTGCGTGGATTTTGGCCATCTGTACGCCAGGACCCACGGCGCGCATACGGGCGCGGAAGCGGTGGCGGCCACCCTGGCGGCTATCCAAAACCGCCTGGGCGCGGAACGGATGCGGCGGACGCACATCCATTTTTCCCATATCGAGTATTCCGCCGGGGGCGAGGTGCGGCATCTGGTTTTTTCAGACAGCCGGTTCGGTCCTGCGGAAAAACCCTTTTTGGAAGAGCTGGCCCGCTGGCAGACGGCCTGTGTGGTCATCTGCGAATCGGCGGGCACCCAGACCGAGGACGCGCTTTGGATGCAGCGTTACTATCGCCGGGTGTGCCAAAACAGCCAAGGCCCGGTTTCATTTTGTGTGAAAGGATGACGAAAAGATGATTCCAAGAATGGCAGGAAAAAAGGTGCTGGTGCTGCTGGGGCCGAACCTGAATTTGGTTGGGGTGCGGGAAAAAAGCATTTACGGCACCGAAACAGCCGAAAGTATCAACGCGGACATTCGCCGGGCGGCGGAAGAAAAGGGCTACGAATGCGAAATTTTCCAATCCAACTACGAGGGCGCGCTTATCGATAAAATCCACGAAGCCCGGGGCACGGCGGACGCCATCATCCTAAATGCCGGGGCGCTGACCCATTACAGCTATGCGCTGCGCGACGCTATCGCGGCGGTGCGGCTGCCCTGTGTGGAGGTACATATGTCCAATATCCACGCCCGGGAAGCGTTCCGTCATCAATCGGTGATCGCGGCGGTATGCGTGGGGCAGATTGCGGGTTTTGGCAAGACAAGCTACTTGCTGGCGTTGGACGCGCTGAAGGATTTCTTTTAAACAGGCTGTGAAAGGAAGGACCGGTATGACCGGAAAAATCGAAACGTTGGCAAAACAGCTGCCCCTTGCGGCGGACGGGGGAAAGGTGGACGCGCTGCTGGTTACGTCGGAAGTAAACCGGCGGTACCTGACCGGGTTTTCCTCCAGCGCCGGGATGGTGCTCGTCACGGCGGAGGAAGGGTACTTTTTGACCGATTCCCGGTACGAGGAAGCCGCCCGGGCCAAAATTCGGCACTGCGAAGTGCTGGGGTACGAGCGGGCGTTTTCCGCCCTGAAAATCCTGTTCGAAAAGCATGGCGTGCGCCGGGTGGCGGTGGAACGCAAGGAAATGTCGCTGGCCGACTTTAGCCGGTATCAGTCGTATTTTACCGAATATTCTTTTGACGCATCGCCCCTGCTGGATGGTCTGCTGCGGGATATGCGGGCCATCAAATCCCCGGACGAGCTTGCAAAGCTGCGCCAGGCCCAGGAAATTACCGAGGCGGCCTACCGCCATATCCTGCCCCGGATACAACCCGGCGTGGCCGAACAGGACTTGGCGCTGGAGCTGGAATTTTTCATGCGGAAAAACGGCGCCGAATCGGTGGCGTTTGACCTGATTGTGGTGTCGGGCGCCAAAAGCTCGATGCCCCACGGCGTGCCGGACGGCAAGCTGGTGGAAAAGGGCGATTTTGTCACCATGGATACCGGCGCGGTGGTGGGCGGCATGCACGCGGACATGACCCGCACCGTAGCGGTGGGCGCCGTGACCGCGGAGCAGCGGGAAGTCTACGACATTGTGCTGCGCGCCCAGCTGGCGGCCATCGCGGCGGTTTGTGACGGCGTGCCGTGTTCCGAGGTGGACCGCGCGGCCCGGGAGGTGATTGCCCGGGCGGGCTACGGGCCTTGTTTCGGCCATTCCACCGGCCACAGCGTGGGGTTCGAAATTCACGAGGAACCGAACTTTTCCCCCGCCAGCGCGGACATTGCCCGCAGCGGCATGGTCATCACCGTGGAGCCGGGCATTTACCTGCCGGGGCGGTTCGGCGTGCGCACCGAGGATATGGTTCTGGTCACGCCGGACGGGTGCCAAAATCTAACCCGCGCGCCCAAGGAACTGGTAATCCTGTAAAATTGGAAGAATAGTATTGCAAATACGGGGGATATCAGATACAATAATACTGGTAAATATTAAAAAAGCGAGGTTTAAAAACCATGATTACTGCTGGTGATTTTCGTAACGGCGTAACCTTTGAAATGGACGGCAACGTGTATTCCATCGTGGAATTTCAGCATGTTAAACCCGGCAAGGGGGCGGCTTTTGTCCGCACCAAAATCCGCAATGTGATCAACGGCGGCGTGACCGAGCGCACCTTTAACCCCACCGAAAAATTCCCCACCGCCTATGTGGAGCGGAAGGATATGGAGTATGTGTACGCGGACGGCGACCTGTATTATTTTATGGACCAGGAAACCTACGAGCAGATTCCGATCAACCGGAGCGTGCTGGGCGACAGCTTTAAGTTTGTTAAAGAAAACATGGTCTGCAAGGTGCTTTCCTACAAGGGCAATGTGTTCGGCCTGGAACCGCCCTTTTTTGTGGAACTGCAGGTTACCAAAACCGACCCCGGCTTTAAGGGCGACACGGCGACCAACGCCACCAAGCCCGCTACGCTGGAAACCGGCGCGGAAATTCGCGTGCCCCTGTTTATTGACGAAGGGGAGATGATCCGCATCGACACCCGCACCGGTGAATACATGGAGCGCGCGTAACGCGACGCAGAAGGAGGAAAATTCAAGTGACCATCAAAGAAAAAGTGGCATATCTGCAAGGGTTGCTTTCCGGCGTGGAGCTGGACGAGTCCAGCAAAGAGGTCAAGGTGATCAAGGCTATCGTGGATGTGCTTGACGATATGGCCATGCTCATCTCGGACAACGAGGAGGATCTGGTGGATCTGAACGACCGTGTGGACGAGATCGACGAGGATTTGGCCGAGGTCGAGGAAGAACTGTTCGGCGAATGCGATTGTGATTGCGACGACGCGTGCGACTGCTGCGGCGGTGACGATGACGATGCGTTTTACGAAGTGACCTGCCCCACCTGCGGCAAGGAGATTTGCCTGAACGAGTCCATTTTGGACGAGGGCGGCATCGAATGCCCCAGCTGCGGCGAGGCGCTGGAGTTTGATTTTGACGACGGCGACGACGAGGACGGCTGCTGCTGCGGCGGTTCCTGCGACTGCGGCGACAAAGAAAAGGAATAAGCCAATCCGTACAAAAAAAGCCTTTGCGCGTAAGCGCAAAGGCTTTTTTGATTGCCCGGCCCCCAAAAACGCGGCCAAAACGTCCCGCGGGCGGCGCAGAACGAAGAAATACTTCGGAGCACAAAGGCGCGTTCCTTCTGCAGCCAAAACAGGCTGCTGCCGCACGCTTTGTGATTATTTATCACAAAGCGTCTTTTTCATCCGGCACATACTCGACAATATCGCCGATTTGGCATTGCAGCGTTCTGCAAATGCGCTCCAAAACAGATAAAGCAACGGGTTCATTTTTACTTAACTTTGCAAGCGTTGTCGTACTAAAACCCACGGTGTCCCGCAGATCTACCTTTTTCATGTTTTTGTCAATCAATAACTTCCACAGCTTATTATAAGATACCGCCATCTTAACACCCCTTTTGTTAAATATAACAAAAAGTCTATGTTCTTGCAATTATAGTATAAGAACGTGGATTTTTGGATTGACAAAATAAATGTTATATGATAAACTATAAATGTTAGATCGCAAACCTATAATTGTCGAACAAATCTAAACTAGAGGTGTAAATTTTTTATGAACAGCTTTCTCGAAAACCTCAAGACCGCCTTTGTCGAGTCGGAATACGCCCTGGCGGCGGAAAACAGCGCGGCCGACCCCGAATACCAAAAGCTGCAACAGGAATACAAACAGCTGTTTGCCGCCATCCGCGAGCGGCTGGGCGCAAAGCACGGCAAGCTGCTGCTGCGGCTGGAGGAAAAGCAGTCCGCAATATGCGGCAAGGATGACGACTTGATCTATTTGCAGGGGATGATCGACTGCGTCCTCCTGCTCAAAACCATCCGGCTGATTTAAGGGGACCGCCTGCCCCGCCGCCGCGGAACAAGCGGGGGCGCTTTTTGTATCGATTTTTATAAAGGAGAAAAAGATATTACAAGACACCCGGGCAAAATAGCGATATGATATTGGACAACATCCAGTAATAGCGCTGTGCCACTGCTGGAAAAAGACAAGGGAGACGATCATCCATGAACCCGATTTTAAACAAAGAATTGCTGACCAAAGAGGACGCGGTGGAACTGCTGAATATTCCGGTCCAATCCGCCGGCTTTTACGAACTGATCGAAAAAAGCAACGCGATGTCCCGCGCGGAATACCATAACAAAGGCTACATCTTTGCCCAAATTGGAATCAATTCGGCCCGTTGCAGCGGCAACTGCAAGTTCTGCTCCCTGGCAAAAGACAACTTCGCGGTGGATGCGGAAATGGAAAAATCCCTGGACGACGTGGTTGCCCAGGCAAAATACATTGCCGAAAACCGGGTGACGGCGCTGTTTTTGATGACCACCGCGGACTACGGCAAGGAAAAATTCCTTTCGATTGCCGCCGCGGTCAAAAAAGTGATTCCACACGGGATGGCCCTAGTGGCGAACGTGGGCGATTTTGACCTATCCTATGCGCGCCGCATGAAGGAAGCGGGCGTGACCGGGGCGTACCATATTGTGCGATTGAACGAGGGAACCGACACCGACCTGGACCCGAAGGACCGCATCGCCACCTTGGACGCCATCCGGGACGCGGGGCTGGACCTTTACTATTGCGTGGAACCCATCGGCCCGGAGCATACTTACGAGCAGATTGCCGGCGAAATGCTGCGCGCCCGGGATTACCATGTAAAATACATGGCGGTGATGCGCCGGGTGGGCGTGCCCGGGACCGCGCTGTACGAAAACGGGGAGATCACCGAACTGGAACTGACCAAAATCGCGGCGGTCGCGCGGCTGGTGGCGCGCCCCTCCATGACCATGAACGTTCACGAGCCGATGATGATGCCGCTGCTGGCGGGCGTTAACCAATTGTACGCGGAATTCGGCATGAATCCCCGGGATACCGAGAGTAACACGGTGCGGGGGTTCGACGTATCGCGCACCACCCGGATGCTGCGGGAAGCGGCGTGGGAAATGGAATAACAAAGGCATGGCTCCCATTCTGCCCGCTTGTATGACCGAGTTTTCGTTTTTTTGAAAAACGGATGATCCTTTTATTCCGCCTGTTTTTTGCTTTCGGCATTTTAGCGCCAGCCGATTTCGATTTTTCCGTTTGTTTTCTCAAATTTTTCAATATCCTTACGGATCAAATACAGGATTTGCGCGCAGGCGGACCGGCCCTCGTCGTCCGCCGCAATATGGAGCTTGTCGAGCAGTCGAGCATCAATGCGGATGGATAAGCTTTTCATCGGCAATCGTTGTCCTTTCTTTCTGTTTGATATATCAAGCATACCATAAATAGAAAAGCAAAAGACTAGTAAATTGCTAGTCTTTTGCTTTTGTGTGGCTTTGCCGTTTTTTACGCGCGTGTAAAGGCGCTTTTTTTATTCTTCCATCAGCTTGCCTAAAAAAGCGGCGGCGGTCTGCGCCAGCTTCAAATCGCTTTCGGTGGGCATAGCGCCCGAATCCCCCATCAGGAGGATGACCGCGCCGGTGATGTCCCCGGCGGATAAAATAGGCGACACCACCGCGGCGGGG
>CABQAC010000138.1 GCA_902462035.1 uncultured Eubacteriales bacterium | reverse complement strand
CCGCCTCGTGGGCCGCCACGCCGATGGCCGCCACCGAATCGCTATTGTAAACGCTGTCGGACAAACGGATAACCTTGGCGCGCGGATCGAAATGATCGGTTAAGTGGCCGGAAGTCCGTTCCACGCGCACATCTTGCACGCTGTGCATGCGCAGCACTGCCTCGGCCGCGTCGCGTCCGGTCATCCCCCGGCGGCAGGCGATTTTGGAATAACTCGAAAAGGCAGACTTCACCCGGATCTGAGCCCACATCGTCAGCAGTAACGCGGGCAGCATGATAAGGAAATAAGTCCAATCGTAATAATAAAAGCCCAAGCAAGCACATCCTTCCCCGTAAAATCAGCCCAATTTGGTCCCGGCCGGAATCCTGTGGCCGCGTACAAAATCCGCAGCGGCCATCCGTTTCCCGCCTTCGTATTGCAATTCTTCAATCTGGACGGCATTCCCGTCGCCGCACATAACGCGAAGGGGCGTTTCGGACAATACCGTGCCCGGTTCCCCTTTCCCGCCGCCGCCCAGGACGGTGCGGTGGATTTTGAGTTTCTTGCCGTCTAGCGTGGTGGAGGCGGTGGGCCATGGGGACAAACCCCTGACCAAATTATGGACCGCCTGAGCCGGTTTATGCCAGTCCACAGGGGACAGCTCCTTGCCCAGCATGGGAGCGTAGGTCGCGTTTGCATGATCCTGCTTGGTCTGCGTCAAACTGCCGGCAGCCAGCTTTGCCACCGTGTCGGACAGCAGTTCGGCGCCCATTTGCGCAAGCCTGGCATATAGTTCCCCCGATGTTTCGTCGGGCCCGATTGCCGTCGAAGCCGTTTGCAGGATATCCCCGGTATCCACTCCCGCGTCCATCCGCATCGTCGTTACGCCGGTTACCGTTTCCCCGCGGATCACCGACCATTGGACCGGCGCCGCGCCCCGGTATTGGGGCAGCAGGGAACCGTGCACATTCACGCAGCCGTAGCGGGGCAGCTGAAGAATATCTGCCGGTAAAATTTTGCCGTATGCCACCACAACTATCAGCTCCGGCCCAATTTCCCGCAGCATGGCATATGCCTTGCCGTCCCGCATCTTGTCAGGCTGGAAGACCGGAATGCCGTGCGACAAGGCAGTTTCCTTAACAGGCGGCATTGTCAGCACCTGCTTGCGCCCCTTGGGTTTGTCAGGCTGGGTGAATACGCCCGCGATCTGATGGCCGTCCTGTATCAATCTAAGAAGCCCCGGCACCGCAAAATCCGGCGTGCCCATATAAACAATCTTCAACCCGATCACCGCCTTGTTATTCTTCCGTCTCGCTCGTATTGATATATTCGGTCACGTGGGTACGGAACAAAATTCCGTCCAAATGGTCAATTTCGTGGCAAAACGCCCTGGCCAGCAGCCCTTCCCCCTCGTATTCGTGGGCGGCGCCCTTCCGGTCCAGCGCACGGACCCGAACTTTGGCGGGCCGTTTTGTCATCCCATAAATACCGGGGACGGAAAGGCAGCCTTCCACATCCTGCTGCTCTCCCTCCTGGGTAAGGATGACCGGATTGACCAACTCGATGGGCTGGTCCCCGGTATCAATGACAACGATGCGGCGCAAAATCCCCACCTGGGGCGCCGCAAGTCCCACGCCGTTGGCCTCGTACATGGTGTCGAACATATCGTCGATCAAAACAGACAGCCTGTCGTTAAAATCGGTGACTTCCCGGCATTTTTTCGCCAGCACCTCGTCGCCTTCTTTGATAATTTCCCGAATCGCCATGGAAAGCGCCTCCTATTCTGCAGCCGCCGAGCGCGCGGCGCCGCTCTTATAAAATATTGTCCGGATTCATGTCCGCATAAACCGTAACCTTAGAAAATTCCCGTAATCCGCCAAATTCCGTCAGCAGCTTGGAAAGCATTGCCCGGAAGGGCCTGCCATTACGGCATTTGATCATCAGCTTATAACGGTACTTGTTGCTGACCTTCAGCACCGCGGCTTCCGACGGCCCGATAACCCGCAGGGGCAATTCGGGGTATGCGGAAGAAGCGAGGTCCGTCAGCATTTTTAAAAACTGCTTCGTTCCCCGGATTGTCAGCGCCTGATCCAGCCCCACAAAGCCGACCATGCACAAATCCGCAAACGGCGGGTACAGCCGGGCGCGTCGCAGCGCGATTTCGTCCTGAAAAAAAGAATCGTAATCCTGGTCAGCCGCCAGCTGGATGATGGGGTTTTCCGGCGTCATGGTCTGGATCACCGCCCGGCCGGCGCAACCGCCCCTGCCGGAACGGCCCACCACCTGGGTCAGCAGGGAAAATGCCCGTTCGTAGCCGCGGTAGTCGTCGCTGTACAGCGACTGATCCGCCGAAAGGACCCCCACTAGGGTAACGTTGGGAAAATCCAGCCCTTTGGCGACCATTTGGGTCCCAATCATAATATCGTATTCTCCGCCGGCGAACTGCCCCAGCTTGGTTTCGTGAGAAAACCGGGCCATGGTGGTGTCGGTATCCATGCGCAAGATTCGTGCTTGCGGGAACAATTCCCGCAGTTCTTCCTCCGCGCGCTGGGTGCCCAGGCCCGCATATTTAATCTCTTTTTGGCGGCACGCCGGGCATTCCCGCGGCATTGCCATGGAATATCCGCAATAATGGCACATCAGCCGCCCGTTTGCCGCGTGATAGGTCATGGAAATACTGCAATGGGGACACACAAGAACGGTGCCGCAAGCTTTGCAGGAAGCGAAGGTGTGGTATCCCCTGCGGTTGAGCAGCAGGATCGACTGTTTTTTCTCCGCCAAATTTCGTTCCAGGCAGGCGGCCAGCGCGGCGCTGTATACACCGGTATTGCCGCCGCGCAGTTCCGCATTCATGTCCACAACCTCTACCTCGGGCAGCACAGCGCCGCCGTATCGGGCGGTAAGACGGTTGATGGTATATTTTCCCTTTCGCGCCGCATAAAAGGTTTCCACCGACGGGGTCGCAGAACTAAGCAGCAGCAGCGCACGGTGGTAGCCGCAGCGGAACCGGGCGATATCCCTGGCGTGAAACCGGGGTGCGGATTCCGATTTGTAAGTATACTCCTGTTCCTCGTCCATCACAATCAGGCCCAGTTGGGCAAAGAGCGCGAAAACTGCGGACCGGGTGCCCACGGCGATATGCGCCTTGCGGCTTTTAACCCGCTTCCATTCGTCCATCCGCTCCCCCATGGACAGCCCGCTGTGGAACACCGCCACATCGCCGCCAAACCGGCGGCGGAATACATCGATCAACTGCGGGGTCAGGGATATTTCGGGCACCATGACGATTACGTCCCGGCCCCCAGCCACAACTTGCTGTATCAATTTTAGGAACACCGCGGTCTTGCCGCTGCCGGTTACGCCGAACAGCAGCGACGTTCCGCCTCCCTCGCGCAGCTGGTTGGTCAGCGCGTCATACGCCGCCTGCTGTTCGCCGGTCAGCGTCAACGGCGCGGTGTCCGGCGCGGGCGGCGCGCTATGGTATGGGCCGCGGTAAACCTCGTTTTCAAAATAAGCGCACACATTCTTTTTTACCAGGGCCTGCACCACGGCGGGCGTAATCCCCAAAAAATAACAAAGCTCCTTGACGGAGGCGGAGCCCACGTCGGAGAGCAATGATACGACTGATTTCTGTTTTGCCGTAATCTTACCTTGGCAGGCGGGTTCCCATTCTTCGGTCAACCGCACCATCCGGACCGAAGCGTCTCCCATACGGCGAACCGCATCCTGCCTGACAGTCAGAATACCTTTTTTGCACAGAGCCTCGAGCGTTTTTTCCTCGACCGAAAGACCGAGTTTACGGGAAATTCCCTCCGCAGTCAAAGGCGCTAGGCCCTGCAAGCCGCGCACCAGTTGTTTAGCGCCATCGGGCAGCGCGTCGAGCGTATCCGGGGAAAGGCCC
The DNA here is from genome assembly GCA_902462035.1 of uncultured Eubacteriales bacterium. Lineage (GTDB taxonomy): Bacteria > Bacillota > Clostridia > Oscillospirales > Acutalibacteraceae > CABQAC01. Next base: position 1,812 of record CABQAC010000138.1, on the reverse strand, counting down.
GCGCTTACCCCGTAAGCGGAAACCACCTGGTAGTTGATGCCCACCGGCAGCATCAGGCGTACCGCATCGTACAAGGTGCAAAAGGTCGTGTCCCGCACCCATTGCGCCAGCTTCAGCATCTCCTCGGTCAGCAAAGGCTCCCTGTCCAGCACGGCGGATACCGGCTTTATTTTCTCCGGAGGAACCTCCGCTGTTTCCAACGCCAGCACCATCCCCTGGCGTTTGCGGTTGCCGCTGCCAAAGGGCACCAAAACCCGGCATCCCGGGCGGACTTGGCCGGCCAGATCCGACGGGACCGAATAATCGAAGGGCTTATCAAAATGGTAGACCGTTTGGTCCACCGCTATTTTTGCCACCATCATTGCCCGTCGCCCCCTGGTTTACCAAATCGGCTTCATTCCGCCTGCAGGCGGTCCATCTGCTGCAGCTCCTGGGATTCCACAATGCGGTACTTATGGTCCGCAAGTTCCTCCATCGCGATGCTGACCGGCTTATCCAGAATGATGTCGCCGCTGGTTTCCGCGTCTTCGGTAATTTCCCGGGCGCGCTTCGCCACGGCAATTACCAGCGAATACCGGCTCTCATTGTTCTTTAGAACATCTTCTACTGCGGGTTTTAACATAATAAAAACACCTCGTCTATTTCTGATCTTCATCGGATCGTTTTTGTTTTTCCGCGCGCAGGATGGCGTCGATATCGGCCACCGCCTTTTCAAGCGCGTCGTTGACCACCACATGCCCGTAAGAGGACGCGTGGCTCATCTCCTCCCTGGCTTTGGCCAACCTTTTTTGGATCGTCTGTTCGTCCTCGGTCTGGCGCTTGCGCAGCCGGTGTTCCAGCACCGCGATAGACGGCGGCATCAAAAAGATACTGACACAACCGGGGCACTTCCGGATAATCTGCGAGGCGCCGTTGACCTCGATCTCCAGAATAACGTCCTTCCCCGCCGCCAGGGCTTCGTCTACCGGGCCACGGGGGGTCCCGTAATAATTGTCGCAGTAAACGGCGTGTTCCAGCATTTGATCCGCGCGGATCATCTCCTCGAACCGTTCCCGGCTCAGGAAAAAATAATCCTTGCCGTCCTGCTCGCCTTCCCGCGGGCTGCGGGTGGTGGCGGAAACCGACAGGCAAAGGTTCTTGTTAAGCGCCAGCAATTCTTTCAGCACCGTGTCCTTACCGGCGCCGGAAGGGCCGGAAAACACAATCAGCACACCGGGGTTATTCATCGTCCTCCATCTCCTCGTCCGCCGCATCTTCTTCGTGGTCGCTCAGACGGTTGGCCACCGTTTCCGGCTGCACCGCGGACAAAATCACGTGGTCGCTGTCGGTGACGATCACCGCGCGGGTCCGTCTGCCGTAAGTGGCGTCAATCAGCGATCCGCGTTCTTTTGCGTCCTGCACGATCCGCTTGATGGGCGCCGATTCCGGGCTCACAATCGCCACCAGCCGGTTCGCGGACACCATATTACCAAATCCAATGTTGATCAACTTCACAAAGTATCCCTCCGTACTCCGTTGTTTCAGACTACTCGATGTTTTGGATCTGCTCGCGAATTTTTTCGATTTCCGCTTTCATGTCGATAACCAAATGGGCAATTTGAGCATCCGACGCTTTGGAGCCGATGGTATTCGCCTCCCGGTTGACCTCCTGCACCACAAAATCCAGCTTGCGGCCTACCGGCTCGCCGGAAGCGAGCATCTGCTCCATTTCGGTCAAATGGCTGCGCAGCCGGACCGTCTCCTCGTCCACTGCGATCTTATCCGCAAAAATAGCGGCTTCGGTCAGCAGACGCTGTTCGTCCAGCCGGTATT
>CABQAC010000137.1 GCA_902462035.1 uncultured Eubacteriales bacterium | reverse complement strand
ATCTTTTTCAAAACTTTTCATATTGCGGGTGATGGCTTCCGATACCATCCATTCCAAAAAGTCCCGCCGCATCACGTACATGTTCAGGCCGTAATCGCATTCGCCGTTGATACGCGGAGACACCATCATGTCGGTGATACGGCCGTTTTCATCGGTACCCACTACCACCGATCTCAGCGTTTTTTCATCCACCATGCCGCGTTTGTACACCACGGTGATGTCGGCATTGTTTTTGATATGGTAATCCACCACATCCTGGACGTCGAGGTTACAAATCACGTCGCAGTCGCTTAAGAATACATATTCCTCATGGGAGGAAGCCAGAAAATCCCGTATGCCCCCCAGCGCCTGCAGCCGGTTTTCGTAGATGGCGTTGCCGCTGCCGTACGGCGGCAGTAAAATCAAACCCTCCCGCTTGCGGGAAAGATCCCACGATTTGCCCGAACCCAGATGGTCCATCAAGGAGCGGTAATTGCTTTTGGTAACGACCCCTACCTTTGTCACACCGGAATTTGACATGTTCGACAGGGGAAAGTCGATCAGCCGGTACCGTCCGCCAAAGGGGACCGAACCCATGGTGCGGGAATCGGTCATTTCCCGGATGGACTCGTCGTGCATGTTGGAAAAGATGATTCCCAATACGTTGTTCCCGCGCATTATTCGTTCACCTCCGCAATATCCTTTTCCACCATCGCCTTAGGGGGAACCTTGGCGCCGCGTCCAACCCGTACGCCGTCGCCGACAACAGCCACGCCCCAATCATCCTTGTTGTCCATTTCTTCGGGCCGGCTGCCGATGACAGCGCCCTTGCCGATAACGGCGTTTTCCGCCACGATGGCATACTGCACCACCGCGCCTTCCTCCACCACCGCGCCGGGCATGATAATCGAATCGTTGACCACCGCGCCCTTTTGAATCACCGCGCCGGCGAAAAGCACGCTAAAATCCACATCGCCGTAAATATTGCATCCTTCTGACACCAAGGAGTTCTGCACGTTGGCGTCCGCGGCAATATAGTGGGGCGGCTTGACCGGGTTGCGGGTATAAATCTTCCAGGACGGGTCGGCCAAATCCAGGTCGGTGTTGGGATTGAGCAAATCCATATTCGATTCCCACAGGCTGTCGATGGTGCCCACGTCCTTCCAGTACCCTTCGAAGGGGTAGGCGAACATCCGCTCTCCGGCGCTCAGCATCGCTGGCAGCACGTTTTTGCCGAAATCGTTGGAGGATTCGGGGTCAGCCTCGTCGTCCTCCAGGTATTTGCGCAGCTTTGCCCAATCGAATATGTAGATGCCCATCGAAGCCTTGTTGCTTTTGGGCACCTTGGGCTTCTCGTCAAATTCGTAAATGGCGTTGTCCTCCTGCGTATTCAGGATGCCGTAACGGGAAGCCTCCTCCATGGGGACCTCCATGACCGCGATGGTGCAGGCCGCATGATGCTGCTTATGGAAAGCCAGCATTTTAGAATAATCCATTTTATAAATATGGTCGCCGGACAATACCGCCACGTAGTCGGGATTATACCGTTCGATAAACTGGATATTCTGATAAATGGCGTTTGCCGTACCCTTATACCAATCGGCGCCGCGGCTGCGTTGATAGGGGGGCAGCACATGGACGCCGCCGTGCATGCTGTCCAAATCCCAAGGCTGGCCGTTGCCGATATAGTCGTTGAGCACCAAAGGTTGGTATTGGGTCAGCACCCCCACCGTTTCAATGCCCGAATTGACGCAGTTAGAAAGCGGAAAATCGATGATGCGGTACTTGCCGCCATAGGCCACCGCCGGTTTTGCCAGCTTTTTGGTGAGCACGCCCAACCGGCTGCCTTGTCCGCCGGCCAGCAGCATGGCGATGCACTCCTGTTTTAAGAACATGTCACGTCCTCCTTTGTTTGTGAGATTCTATCGCTTCGGACTGCGGGCGGTACGCTTCGCAGCCGGCTTTTGGCTTGCTTGGGATGAGGCGGGTTTTTTCGCGGCCGTCTTCCGCGTGGGAACGCCGCCCGTGCGCAGATAGTATTGGACCGACAGCCCCGGGATGGTCAGCGCCACCGACTGGGAAAAGCCATGCATGGGCTCCGTTTCCGTCCGGGCCTTCTTGCCGCTTGCCAGCCCCGACCCGCCGTACTCGGGATCGTCGGTGTTGAATACCTGGGTATAAATCCCCTCTTGGGGCACGCCGATGCGGTACTGGTAACGGGCCACAGGCTGGAAGTTGCATACCGCGATCAGTTCGTTGCCCGACCGGTCCATCCGGCGGAAACTGATGACGCTTTGGGTGTAATCGTCGTTGGAAATCCACGCGAACCCGTCCCAGGAAAAATCCACTTCCCACAATGCCGGGTGATCCAAGTAAAAATGATTGATTTCCCGGAAAAAGCGCTGCATTTTTTGGTGGTCCGGGTCATCCAGCAGGCTCCAATCCAGCCCCCGCTCAAAATCCCATTCCTTAAACTGAGCGAACTCGCTGCCCATGAACATCAGCTTCTTGCCCGGGTGCGCCATGGTATACCCCAAAAAAGCCCGCACGTTCGCAAACTTTTCCTCCCGTGTGCCAGGCATTTTATTGACCAGCGATCCTTTTCCATGAACGACCTCGTCGTGGGAGATAGGCAGAACAAAGTTCTCTGAAAAAGCGTAAAAGAAGGAAAAGGTCAAATTGTCGTGATTGTGGGGACGGAAATAGGGGTCCAGGTTCATGTAGTGGATCATGTCGTTCATCCAACCCATATTCCACTTGTAATTAAACCCAAGCCCCCCCATGCTGGCGGGGCGGGAAACCATAGGCCACGCGGTGGACTCCTCGGCGATCATCATCGCGTCGGGATAAAGGCCAAACACCACCTCGTTGAGCTTCCGCAAGAAGGCTACGGCCTCCAGGTTTTCTTTGCCGCCCTTTTCGTTGGCGACCCATTCGCCGTCCCGGCGGTTATAGTCCAGGTAAAGCATCGACGCCACCGCGTCCACCCGGATGCCGTCGATGTGGTATTGTTCCAGCCAATACACCGCATTGGAGATCAAAAAACATTTGACCTCGCCGCGTCCGTAATCGAACACATTGGTGCCCCATTCCTTATGCTCGCCCTTGCGCGGATCGGCATACTCGTAGCAGCATTCCCCGTCAAAGCGGGACAACCCGTGGGCATCCTTGGGAAAATGCGCTGGCACCCAATCCATAATCACGCCGATTCCCGCCTGATGGCACCGGTCCACAAACCGCATAAAGTCGTGGGGTTGTCCATAGCGGGAAGTGGGGGCATAGTAGCCGGTCACCTGATAGCCCCAGGAGCCATCAAAGGGATATTCGGACAGCGGCATCAGCTCGATGTGGGTATAACCCATTTCTTTGACATAAGGGATCAGTTCATCCGCCAGCTTGCCGTACGAAAAAGGCTGCCCATCGTCGTATTTCCGCCAAGAACCGGCGTGGACCTCGTAAATATTGACCGGCAGGCTGTAATGGGGGTGTTCTTCTTTATACGCAAGCCACGCGCTGTCCTGCCATTCGTAGCCGTCCAAGCTCAAAAAGCGGGAGGCGTTGGCGGGCCGTGTCTCGAAGTGAAACGCGTAGGGGTCCGACTTGTGCAGAATTTCCCCCTCCTGCGTTTCGATCAAGAACTTGTACATATCAAAATCAGAGATGCCCGCGGTCCATGCTTCCCATACGCCGCCCGGTGTAACCCGGGTCATGGGGCAGGCGGTTTCGTTCCACTGGTTAAAGTCCCCCGTTACATAAGCGGATTTGGCGTGAGGCGCCCAAACGCGAAAAACCGTCAGTACCCTTCCCTCCACTTGCATGTTATGAGCGCCCAGGTATTCATATGCTTTAAAATTGGTGCCCTGGTGAAACAGATACTGTGCGAGCTCCGCATCCTTTTGAATCTGCTCGCGTGTTTTGCTCTGCACGGCAGGGACCCCCTTCCCAATTCATTGGTTTCTATTTCCTATTGTAGCAAGTCGCAAACGCCTTTTCAAGTGTTATTTTGGTTAAATGCTGAAACTTGGTGCAAAAATACCCTCATTTTTTTGTGCATTTATTATAATCTTAGCTTTCTAATTGCTTTGCAATAAGGCGTCAAAACCGCCAGCGGTAATATTCCTTATTCCAGTAATGATTCTAATATGTTCCTTCGTTTTTACACACGCTATTTATTATAGCAATCTGCCTTTGTCGAAATACAGTTCATTCGGGTAAAAAAATGCCCGGCCAGGCAAATAGCCTTCCCGGGCGCTTCCTTTAATCCTGAAACCGGCTGACTTCGGGGCGCAGCTTTGCGTAAACGCAGGAATCAAAAAAGAATCCGTTTTTGAACACGGCCTTTTGCAGCGTGCCTTCCAGCTGAAACCCCGCCTTTTCCAGCGCTCTGCGGGATCCGATGTTTTGGGCGAAAGGCTCGGCGTAAATGCGGACGATGTCGTATTGTTCGAAAACCTCCGCGCAGATTTGACCGATCGCCCGGCTGATGATGCCGTCCCGCCAAAAGGGCTGGCCCAGCCAATAGCCGAGCTCGCCGTTTTTGCAGTAGACGTCGCTTTGGAAGAAAACGCCAATGCTTCCCACCGCCTCGCCGTCCACCTCGATGGCCCTGGCGTGGCAGTCTTTTCCGTCCCGGGCCATACAGTCGCCGATATATTCCTTGGCGTTGTCCAGCGAATAAGGGTGAGGAAACGCATCCCGCAAATTTTTCGCGATCAGCGGATCGTTGGCATAACGGGCCAAGGTGGCCGCGTCAGATTCCCGCCAGGGCCTTAAAATAAAATTCATGGTGTATAACCTTCCTTTCCTGTACCGCCCGGTTTAAACGCTTCTTCCAAAACGGGCGTCCGTTTCTGTTCGGGCCGGTTCCGGCTCAATGACGCCGCCGCCCACTACCAGGTCGCCTTGGTAAAAGACCACCGCCTGGCCCGGGGTAACCGAACGCTGCGGCGTATCGAACACAACCCGCGCCGTTGCGTCCTCCTCCATCGTCAGCACCGCCGGGGCGGGCTGGGCCTGGTAGCGGATTTTTGCCGTTACCCGCAAAGGGCCGTCCGGGCGGTCAAAGGGGATAAAATTGAGGTCCGCCGCCGTCAGCGCGGCGCGGTATTGGCTGCCTTCCTCCCCCAGCACCACGGCGTTGCGTTCCGGATCTAAGCGGGTGACGTACATCGGTTTGCCAAAGGCCACACCCAGCCCCTTGCGCTGGCCCACCGTGTACCGGGTAATGCCCCGGTGCCTGCCCAGCACGCGGCCCGCTCCATCCACAAAATCCCCGGCGGGGGCGCGCTTGCCGGTGTACCGCTCTAAAAAACCGGCGTAATCGTTATCCGGCACAAAACAGATCTCCTGGCTGTCCGGCTTGCGGGCAACCGGCAGCCTGTGCCGCTCCGCCAGCGCCCGGGCCTCCTCCTTCGCGTACCGCCCCAACGGCATCAAGGTATGTGACAATTGCTCCTGGGTCATGCAATACAGCACGTAGCTTTGGTCCTTGGCCGCCGGGGAACGCCGCAGCAGCCAGCGGCCGTTTTGCCCCCGTTCAATCACCGCGTAATGTCCGGTGGCGATATAGTCGAATTCCATGGCCAACGCCCTTTGCAGCAGTGCGTCGAATTTGATAAACCGGTTGCACGCAATACAGGGGTTAGGCGTTAGCCCCGCCTGATAAGCGGCGGCAAAATAATCGATCACCCGGCCCGCGAACAGGTCGGTAAAATTCAGAACATAGTGGGGGATTCCCAGCTGATTCGCCACCCGGCGCGCGTCGTCCACATCCTCCAGCG
>CABQAC010000136.1 GCA_902462035.1 uncultured Eubacteriales bacterium | reverse complement strand
TCCGCAGCCTCGATGGCCGCCACCAAGCCCTTTGTTTCCACCATTCCCAAAGCCTCTTGTGCCATTGTATTTTCCTCCTGATCAATCAATGTTTTAAATCTTTAGAGCGTGGGCAGAATCTTCTCCACGTCCGAATGGGGTCTCGGAATTACATGGGTCGCCACGATTTCGCCCAGCTTCGTCGCGGCCGAAGCGCCGGATTCCACCGCCGCCTTCACCGCGCCCACGTCGCCGCGCACCATGACGCTCACCAAGCCGGAGCCGATTTTCTCCGTGCCCACCAATTCCACGTTCGCGGCTTTCAGCATCGCGTCCGCAGCCTCGATGGCCGCCACCAAGCCCTTTGTTTCCACCATTCCCAAAGCCTGCTGTACCATATTACGAACCTCCTTCATCCTTTCGGGAGCAACTTCCCTTTTTTCCGGCGCTTTCCGAGTCGCTGTTTTGCGGGCGGGCGCCTTCGCCGCCGCAAGATTCTTTTCCTCTGCCATGGTTACCGTCACGCCTTTCCTGCTGCTTGTGCGGCCGGGTCAGCCCCGCCCCTTGGGTTTTAACCGGGATGCGCTGACGCCTACCATCCGCGCCGTTTCCTCGTGGGGGTTGGCGATCACCGCGCTCGCGCACGGCCGGATGACCGCCTGCGCCACCGCGGTTTCCACGGCCTGTGTCACGGCGGAAACCTCGCCTTCCACAATCACCGTGACCAACTGGCCGCCGAGCTTGCGCTCCCAGGTGACAAAACTTACGTCGGCGGTCTTGCACATAATGTCCAACGCATCTATCGCCGCGGTCACGCTGGTGACCTCGATCATTCCCAACGATTTCATGGGCATTTACAGGACCATCCTTTCGCCGTGGCCTGCTTGAAAGGAAACCGGAAGGCTCCCTTCAAACCTGCTCCTTGATCCACCTTAGATCTTCGGCAGAATCTTCTCAATATCGTTATGGGGCCGGGGGATAACATGAACCGCAACCAGTTCGCCCAGCCGCTTGGCGGCCTCGGCGCCGCTTTCGGTGGCGGCCTTCACCGCGCCCACGTCGCCGCGCACCATAACGGTGACCAGCCCGGAGCCGATCTTTTCGGTACCCACCAGGGTAACTTCAGCGGATTTCACCATTGCGTCCGCAGCTTCGATCGCAGCGGTCAGACCTCTGGTTTCCACCAGTCCCAATGCTTCTTGTGCCATTGTATTTTCCTCCTAAAATATCAATATCGGTTGTTCGCCCAAACGGGCTTATTTCTTATCCAATCCGCTTAAGGCCAGCATTTTGTCGGTGTCCGGTTCGGTGTTGGCGATCAGATGCGTGGTGACGACGCCGGAAACCCGGTTCGCCGCCTGGGCGGCCGCTTCCACCGCGGCTTTTACATCCTCCACGCTGCCCCGGAACTTGACAACCACAATCAGCGGAACCTTCAGCAGTTCCGGATGACCGGGCTTGTTCTTGTCAAAGGGTTCGACCGTGACGTTGGCCGCCTTGCAGCCTGCGTCGCACGCCACAAAAGCCGCGACAAGCCCGTAAACCTCGATAATACCCGTGGCTCTTCCCATTGGTTATGACCACCCTTCCGCTTACGGGTTGATGATCGCGATCTTCAGCCCTTCCATCCGCAGGTTGGTCTGATGCGCTTCGTTGATCTCGCTAAGCGGGAACTTGTGGGTAATCAGCTTTTCCATAGGAAGGCCGATGCCTTTGGCGCGCTTGAGGAAATCAAAAGTGGTAGCGTAATCCCGCAGGGTATACACCCAAGAGCCAACGGTGGTAATCTCTTTGGAGCAGATATCGAAGTGGGGGTTGATGGTGGCGTCGCCGCCGTTGATAAAGAAGCCCAGTTCGCAAAGCCCGCCGCCGTTGCGGATAAACTTGTAAATGTTGCTGTGGGCCACCGGCGAACCGGTGCACTGAAAGGCGAAATCCGCCAAATGGCCGCCAAACGCGTCCTGCACGCCCTGGGCCAGCGATTCGATGCCCTTAAAATCCTTAAAGTTGACGGTCTTGGTGGCGCCCATCTCCTTGGCGAAGCTCAAGCGTTTTTCCTCGCCGTCTACCGCCACGATATTCTCAATCCCCATGGTGCGCAGCACCGCGATGCAGATCAGGCCGATGGGGCCGCAGCCCTGCACAACCACCCGGCTGTTGAACCGCAGAATATTGGTGGTTTTGGCCCGTTCCACCGCGTGGACCAGCACCGCGCAGGGTTCGATCAGGATACGGGATTCCAAATCCAGATCGCTGACGTTAAAGACGGTGGAGCCGCCGCGGATCACTAAATAATCGCTGAACCAGCCGTTCAGATGCACGTCGTCATCCGGCAGGAGGCCGTACACATCCGCGCCGCCGACGTTTTGCTTGTTCAGGTCGAACATGGTGATGTCGGGGTTATCCTTAAAGATCATGCAGGTGACAACTTTGTCGCCCACCGCCAGCGGTTTGCCGGCGCTGTCCTTGGTGACGTTCTTGCCCATCTTCACGATTTCGCCCGTGCCCTCGTGGCCCAGCACCAGGGGAATCAGACCGAAGGGATCGCGCTTGAATTCGTGGGCGTCGGTGCCGCAGATGCCGCAGCCCTCCACCTTGACGAGGATCTCGTCGTCCTTCAGTTCGGGAATGGGAAATTCTTTAATTTCGTAATGCTCCAGCGCGGTCAGCATCGCGGCCCGGCTGGTTTTGGGAATCGCCCCGCCGGCAGCGGCCGGAGCGGCGGGCCGGTTTTCCTGCCCTCTCATGCCCTGCAGCACTTGCTTGACGATTTGCTCTACATTCAGATCGTTAATGTCCATGCCAATGTCCCACCTTTCGCATATCCTGGGAGTTTTCCGCCGGCGCAGCGGCCGGCTGCAAGGGAAATTCCGTATTTATGTAAGGATGTGCCGGGGCCGTTACCCCAGCAGCGCGGCGCCGTATTCGGCCAGGGCCGTATCCTCGTCCTCGGTCCCGCCGCTGACGCCCAGTCCCCCGATCAGCACGCCGTCCGCATAAAGCGGCACGCCTCCGCCAAAGATGACGATCTGGCCGCCGTTGGTATGCTGCACCCCATACAGGGGCGCGCCCGGATGGGCCAGAGCCTTCAGCGCCTTGGTGGACATCTTCAGCGCCACCACGGTATAAGCTTTATTGAGCGCGATATCGTAGCTTGCGATAAACGAGCCGTCCATACAGGCCACCGCCACTGGGCGGGCGCCCGCGTTGGTCACCGCCGTTACGGCGCGCACCCCCATTTCGGCCGCCTTTTGTTCCACCCGGTCAATCAGCTTCCGCGCAAGCTCCAGCGTCATGGGGCCTTGCTGCGGGTGCTTTGCCTGGGGAGCGGCCTCCAGCACCTGCCGGACCACCGACTCGATCAATTCGTTTTGGTTCATCCCGGGCACCTCGCTTTCCGCTTACTTGCCGAGCTGTTCCATCACTTTCTTGGTGATCTCCGCAATCAGGTCGTTGTCCGCGCCCTGCGCCGCGCCGCTGCCGTTGGAGCAGCCGCCGCAGTTGTGGCAGCTGGGCTTGCCTTCCTTGGTATTGGGGCACAGATCCGCCGGATGGCGGCCCTTCAGGCCCAGTTTTTTACGGATATCATACAGCTTGGCAACCTGGTCCTTGGAGAACTCCTTGGGGCCGCCCAGCTGCTTGGAGATAAAGAGGAGCTTCGCATAAAATTCCACCGACTCCATTTTGTAGTAGGCGTTAAGCAGGGAATCGGAGTAGGTCAGCGCGCCGTGGTTTTCCAACAGCACCGCGTCAAAATGCTGCACATACTTGGACACCGCGTCCGGAATCTCCTCGGTAGAGGGCGTGCCGTATTCCGCGATGGGCACGCAGCCCAACGCAATAACCGCTTCCGGCATGATGGGCTGGGTCAGCGGGATGCCGGCGATGGCAAAGCCGGTGGCGTACATGGGATGGGCGTGCACCACCGAGTTGACGTCGGGGCGCTCTTTATAGACCCGCATGTGCATCTTGATTTCGGAGGAGGGGCGGAATCCGCTTTCCGCGTAAATGACCTTGCCGTCGCGGTCCACTTTGCAGATATATTCCGGGGTCATAAAGCCTTTGCTCACGCCGGTGGGGGTGCACAAAAACTCGTTGTCGGAAATTTTCACCGAGATGTTGCCGTCGTTGGCGGCAACCATACCCCTGTCGTAAATCCGCTTGCCGATGTCGCAAATTTGCTTTTTGATTTCATACTCCGATACCATTTTCATTACTCCTTTATGATGAAATTGGAAAGATTCCTTTTGCCTGCTGATTTTGTCTAAATTTTAACATGATCCCACAGGAAAGTCAATGGATTTGTTTGGCTTTCTTTTGGTTTTTCCCCGGTTTTTCGCAGTGGTTTGTGTGGGTTCCCCTTCTATTGTGTTGGTTTCCTCCGGATTCCCTGCGTCCCAGGGCATTTTATCCCCCGGCTCCCGCAGGTGTTCCAAAACACGCCACACCCCATCGCCTGTGGCGGCGCTGACATGGAACACGGTCTTGCACCCCGCCAGCCTAAGCCAACGCTCCGCCCGGTCGGGCCGGGCGTTCGGTTCGTCGATCTTGGTCACAATGCCCACCACTTCCCGGTTTGCCATGCTGGTGATGTTGGGTCCGTACAGGGAATACGGCTCGGTGGCGCTCAGCAGCAGACCCACTACCTGGGCCTCGTAGGAATATAAGGCCAGCGCGCCGCCCAGCATCCGGTTTTCGGCGTATTCCCCCGGCGTGTCGATGATCACATCGAACCGGTTGATATACTGGGTCTTATGGTAGGTGATCGTCTCGCCGCGCATGGCTTGGGTTAACGTGGTTTTGCCGCATTCGCTGCGGCCGATCAAAATAATTTTTTTGATGGAGTACTCACCTCCGAAACCCGCGTAAACAACGGGCGCCGGCCCTTTCATGTTGCTTCTCCGCCTTTTGCGGCGCCGAAACCTTTTTGACCTAAGTGCGGGTAATTTCGCATACCGTAAAGCGGAGCGTCTCGGCCGCGTAATGAACCAGGGCGCGCAGGGCCGCCTCCACTTCGGACACAGACCCTGTCACGATTAAGGTGCCGCTGAACCGGTCCACAAAGGACAGGTCCACCCCAGCCGACTTCATGGCGATATCCCCCGCGATAATCGCTGTTTCGCTGGGGCTCATGGTCACGATGCCGATGGCCGATTTCGCGTAATCGACCGCCGGGTCCAGCCCCAGCTTCACGTAAAGGATGGGGTCCGGGTTGGCGATGATATGCGCCAGGGTAATCTGCTTGCCCGGCACCAGTTCCTGTACAATGCGCATCTTGCCTTCCGCCTGGTTGCCCTGCAGGAACGCTTGCTGCCAATCCAACGAATACCGCCTCCCTTTCTAGCCGCCAATCTGGCAAATCAGGCCGCTTTGTTCCGCCGCGGCCAGCAGTTTTTCCATCTGTTCCTGGGTTGGGGGGAGCAATTCCTTCAAGGCGTAGTCCCGGCCCAGCCCCTCGTATTTATCCTGCCCCAGCCGGTGGTAAGGCAGCAGGTGCAGCCGCCTGACTCCCGGCAGTTCCGCCGCGAACCGGGCAATGTCGGCAATTTCCGCCTCGGTGTCGTTGAAGGTGGGGATCACCGGCACCCGGATGATCAGCTCCCGGGCATTTTGGGCGATTTTGCGGGCATTTTCCAAAATCAGCCCGTTGGGCTGTGTGGTAAACGCCTGGTGCTTGGCACTGTTCATATGCTTGATATCCATCAAATACAAGTCTAGGTAGGGCAGCACCTGCTCGATGGTTTCGTACGGCGCGAAACCGGTGGATTCCATGGCGGTGTTCAGGCCGCTC
>CABQAC010000135.1 GCA_902462035.1 uncultured Eubacteriales bacterium | reverse complement strand
ACTTTTGCAGGAAGGGGTATAGGCACAGAATGGGCAGAATCGTTATCATGATGGTGGCCGCTTTGATCGTCTCCGGTGTATAGTCCAACAAATCCGGATTGACCAAGCCTTGCTCGATTAATTGTGTCGAATTTTCGATGACAATACGTTGCAGGAACGTCTGCAGCACTTGTTTGCTTTCGGAATTGATGTAAATCATCGCGTCGAACCAAGCGTTCCAATGGCCCACAGCAACCCACAGGGTAACGGTGGCCAGCACCGGCTTGGAGAGGGGCATGACGATGCGGAACAAAATGCGCAGCTCGCTGGCGCCATCAATCCGCGCCGCTTCGGGCAGGCTTTCGGGCAAAGATTGGAAGAAGTTTTTGATGACGATCATGTTAAACGCACTAATCATCCCGGGCAGCACATAGACCAGTCGAGTATTCAGCAGGTGCAGATTGCTCATCAGCAAATAGGAAGGAATCAAACCGCCGCTAAAAAGCATGGTGAAAATAATCATCATCGAAAAGAACTTTTTACCCGGACAATAGTTGCGGGACAGCGGATACGCCGCCAGGGAGGTCATAATGATAGACAGCGCCGTTCCTACCACTGTGCGGAAAATGGTGTTCATATAACCCGTATAGATCGACTTGTTGCGCAGCACCATTTCGAACGCTGTAAAAGAAATATCCTTAGGGTAAAGATGGAGTCCGGCACGGGCCGCCTCCGCCGCGGAACTGAGCGAAATGGAAAGGGAGTAGAGGAACGGATAAATTGAAATAACCGCAATTAAAGCCAAAAACGCATAATTGAAAATATTGAATACAACTCTTGATGGCGTTTCCTTTTTCATTTTGTTCCTCCTCTCACCATAGTCCGTATTCGTTGTCGCTGATCTTTCGTGCAAACCAGTTGCTTCCAAAAACCAGTACGGCGCCGACTGCCGATTTAAACAAACCCGCCGCGGTTCCCAAGCTGTAATCCAAGGTCCGCAATTTGCGCAGCACATAGGTATCCAGAATATCCGCCACGTCATAAACCAATGGGTTATAGGTGTTGTAGATTTGGTCGAATCCCGCGTTCAGAATGCCGCCTAGTCCCAGAATAAACATAGTGACAATGGTAGGTATTAGGCAGGGCAGCGTAATATGGAGCAATTGCTTCCACCGGCCCGCGCCGTCTACCATGGCGGCCTCGTACAAATCCATGTCGATGCCCGACAGCGCAGCCAGGTAAATAACCGCGTTATACCCGGCGCCGTGCCACATGCTTGCCAGAAGATATGTAATAATATACCAAAAATCGTCGCTTAAAAATCCGATTGCCGTACCGCCGAGCCCTTCGATGATGCCGTTGACCGGCCCTTTATACGCCAGCAGCATCCGCAGGATACCGCCCAGAACCACCCAAGAGAAAAAGTACGGTAAATAAGTTGTCGTCTGCACAAGCTTTTTATATTTGCTGGAACGCACCTCGTTGAGCAGCAGCGCCAAAATGATCGGCGCCGGGAAGCCCACGATTAACCGGCAGATGCTTAAAAACAAGGTGTTCCATAGTACGCGCGGGAACTCCACGCCCGAAAACAAGTTTTGAAAGTGTTCAAATCCCACCCATTTGCTTCCTAAAATACCGTCCAGTGCACGGTAATCTTTAAACGCAATGGTAATACCATACATGGGTGTATAATGGAAAATCAAAAAAAACAGAACACAAGGGATCAGCATAAAAACAAGCCCCTTGTGCCTGACCCAAGGCTTGAGCGCCTTTGGTACGCGGGACAATCCATTTTTTGATACTTCGGGTGCTTTGCTGCGCACAGAACTCTCTCCTTTCCACACGCGCGCCATTCCTTCCGTCTTGATTGCCCCGGAAATATCGGCGGGCGCTTTTGCGGGAACCAACGGCTCCCCTTTATATTTTTTTATTGCCGGACTCCGGCATTGATTTCTAAGAAAGTCGGGGCAAAGTTGCCTTCGCCCCGAACCATTGTCTTGTTCGATTACTCGATGCCCAGTTCCTTGTAGATGGCCGCTCTCTTTTCGCCCAGATTGTTGGCGTTCTCCGTCAAGATATCGCCGCCAGAGGCTTTCCAGTCGGCGAGGAACGCATCGTAATCATCGATGCTCTTGTCGCCGCGGATGACTTCCGTAAAGAAGGTCATCTGCTTCTCACGCAGGCTTACCAGATATTTGTCCGCATCCGTAATCAGGTCGCCCTTCAGGAAGGTATCCTTCATGGCAAATTTGGGATTCATGTACTCTTCCGCGAAGTCCACGTCGAACTTTTTCCGGAAGGAGTTGAACAGTTCCGGCTTGCCGCCAGAGGGGCTGAAGTAAGAAACGTAAGTTACGTCGGACTGAAGAACTTCTTTCGCTCTCGTATTATTGTCGTCGTAAGGCGCAATGTACTTAAAGCCGCTGGTGGAGCCGACAGCGGGGTCGATCCATTCAAAATGGAGGCCCAGCTTGCCGCACTTGGATTCCAGATAGAAATCCTTGTCGCTCAGCATATCGTTCCACATGTCCAGAATACGGGCGACCGCATTGGGTCTGTCGGCCATATCTTTGCCGAAGCACATAATATTGCCGATGGCGCCCCAAGCAAACCGGCCTTGCTGCCCGTCCTTGCCTTTAATCGGCTCGGTGGCAACCAATTTTACATCGGGGTTGATTTTTAGCATTTGGTTCAGCGCGGAATTGGCATTGTCGGTATCGAAATACCCGGTGGAACCGGCGTTGGTATACCCGATTTCTCCGTTGACGAAACGGTTGCGAACTTCCACGTTGGTCTGATCGGTAACAAAGTCGGGATGAATGATGCCTTCCTTGTACCACTCGGCCAGCATCTTCAGCGCTTCCTTTGTTTCGGGCAGGGTTACGGCGTTGACAACGCTGCCGTCATCCAAGGTAGTCCAGTTATAAGGCTGCACGCCGAAAGCGCCGAAAATCTCGGTAAACGTGAAGTACCAGGCGGTCATGTCGCCGCTCAGGCCGTATGTATCGTTTTTACCGTTTTTGTCCGGGTCGTTTTTGGTAAAGCGGACAAAGGCTTCGTGCATCTCGTCGATGGTTTCCGGTACCTTGTCAATACCCACGTTTTTCAGCCAGTCTTCTCTCCACAAACTGGCGTTCGACGTGTAGTTGCTCAAAACGCGGGTGGTGGGGATACCGTAGTTTTTGCCGTCAATAGAGGTGCCGATCCACGCTTCGGGCGCGTACTCGTTGACCAGCTTGACAAATTCCGGCGAATACTTTTTGAGCATGTCGTAGGACAGTTCCGAAATAAAGCCCTGCTTTACATCGCGCGCCAGCTCGGTATTGTCCGCCTGATAGATGACATCTGGAATAGCGCCGCTGGAAAAATCGATCGGACGCTTTTGCTTATAAGCGTTCGTATCATAAAAGGTACAATTCAGCTCGATGTTATACTTTTCTTCCAGCATTTTCTCAATCCAGGAATCCGGTTCGCCGGGGGTGGTATTGGGCCAGCCGCTCCAGCTGATGGTCAGTTTTTCCGTTTTGTCCGCCAAATCGACGTCCGCCTGCGACTCCGTTCCCTTGGAACTCGTCGGCGCCGTGCTTGACGTCTGGGTAGAGGACGGATTACATCCGGCTACCACCGAGACAACCAGAGCACCCAGCAGGGCGGCACTCAAGACCTTCTTTAGCACAACGACTCCTCCTTAATAATTTAATAATAATGTGCGTTACAAACGCTAAGGGGCTGCCTGTCCCTCCTTCCCGAGCCTTGATTCCCACGGCCCATCCATAAAAATCCATCTTTCCTAATCTGTCTTTTTCTAAACACTGTCTGGGATTTAACGGATAACGGCGTTGTGAATCTGAATAAATTTTGCTCAATTTCCTCTGTGGTTTTATTCTATTCGCCATGTAACAAAATGAAAACTGTATCTTTTTTTCATCGCTTCAATTTTTTCTCATTTTTTCATTCCTCTTTTATTGGTTTTCTCCTTATTCTTTATCTGCTGAACGAGAATTTCAAAATTTTTTCTAAAAAATAAACATATACATCTGGTAAATAGTATATTATTATTGTGCATTCGAACAAGAAACTGTGGAAGGCACACATTTTTATATAATTAAGAATGTTTTATACGAATTATAACAAGAAGGAAGATGGGAAAAATGAAGTTTTCCAATACATACCGAAAATACATCATCATTTTTTTAACCTTTACCCTCCTTCCCACTTTGATCATTTCGACTGCGGTTTATTTATTATCCTTAAACCGGCTGGAAAATCAAATACGGGTCAGCGAACAAAAGGAACTCGAAAAGTCTGTTTCCCGAATCAGTTTAACGCTGGAGAACATTGAAAGCGTCGCCTTGCAGCAAAGTTATTATTTTACCGCCAATGAACAAGCCTTTATCAACCGGGAACAAGTTTCCGTCTCCCAGATACATGCCATTATCGATAACACCAGTTCGACGTTGCTGCTCAACGAGTTTATTCAGTCCTGCTATGTTTCTTTCTTTCATTACGATTCGATCATGACCTCTACCAGTACCTTTCAAAACAGCGGAATTTTTAATGACAAGGAATGGCTGGGAATTCTGCAATCGATGAAAGGAACCGAAAAAATGGACGATTCCAACTGGTTCCACCACCGTCTTGTCAGCGGCAGGGAGGTGTCGACCTTTTACCGCCCCTTTCCTGTCGCAAAATCGGTCAAACAGGGGTATGTCGCCATCAATGTCCAAATGGAAAACCTTTTTCAGTACTATTTGGGACAATCCTCCAAGCCTTATTTAATTCTATCTCCCGATGGACAGACCATCTACCGCTCCAGCCAAGACGTGGATCCCGAAGCCATGGATTTGACCGTCTCCCGCGTACAAGTTGGGGATTCCTACATGATTCCCATCCAGGTCGAATCCGAATATAAGCATTGGAAATATGTCGTTTTCTTAAATGAGGCGGACATGATGTCCCCCATATATCCCCTCAGGCAGATCATCTATATCATCTTAATTTTCGCAACGCTTTCGGTCGTGGCGCTCAGCTTGTTTGCTTCCAATATAATCTATCAACCGGTGCGCAAGCTGATTCAGCACATTTCCCCCGCGGCGCCCACCCCCGCCGAATACCGCGCGCTTTCCAAGGATGACTTCGCTTACCTGCAGCGGGCCTTCGACAAGTCACTGGAGCGCCACCAGGAAATGGCGTCTTACATCGGCGAAAGCAAGGACATGGCCCGGGAGGGCATGGCACTCAAGATCCTGCGGGGCGAAATCGCCCCCATGGACAATGTGGATGTCTCCCGGTTTGCCGGCATCAGCGGCGGTGCTTTCCAAGTTCTATCGCTGGAAAACTACGCCGAACCAGCCAAAGCGTCGGACGATATCCCGTGTGAATTTATCCGGCAGGTTCGCGCTGCGTTCCAAAAGCTGGCGGAAGGTTCCATCCAATATACTGAGGTGTGCATTTATAACAACCTGATCAGCTTTATTCTATGCTATTCCGCGCCGGACAATGTGCAGCAAGACACGCTGTTCGCGCTTTGCTCCCACCTGCTGGAACAAATTTCGGCCGAAGGCGCCACTTATGTCACCATTGGCATTGGCCCTGTAGTGAAACGGGTGGAAGATATCCAGCGTTCTTTTAAAAAGTCGCTGCAGATCCTTAAAAATTATTTATTTACCGACGCACCGCCCATCTTCAATGCGGTCGATTTCAAAGAGCCAGACAGCAACGCAAGGCAGTACCCCCAAAACCTGGAGGATAAGCTGATTTCGGCGGTACGCGAAGGTGCGGCCGATACCCTGCCCGATTTGACGGAACAGAT
>CABQAC010000134.1 GCA_902462035.1 uncultured Eubacteriales bacterium | reverse complement strand
AAATTTCTGATTTTTATCCGGAAATCCCAAGTCTGATTCCAGACGGAATCTTTGGACCGGCAACCACCGCGTCGGTCCAGGCGTTTCAGCGCCAGTTTGGGCTGAATCCTTCCGGGCAGGTTGACCTGGAAACATGGACCAAAATTTTTTCTGTCTTCGCCCAGATCACCGAAATCCGAGCACCGGCCGAGGGTTTGCAGCCACGCTTTTGTCCCGATTGCCAATACCGGAACGGCGATACCGGCTCCACCGTGATGATGATCCAAATCACTATCAACGTGCTGGCACAAAATTTCCGGGATTTTTCTCCCGTGGCGGTCACTGGGACTTACGACGCCGAGACATCGGCCGAAATCCGTAAATTTCAGGAGCGGATCCGGGTGGAACCCACCGGAGAAACCGATAAACCCACTTGGAACCGGCTGGCCCGGATGCACCGGATTTACGCATAAAAAAACAGGAGCATTGGCGGAAATGCGCCAGCGCTCCTGTTTTTGTGTTTTTTATTCCAGTGTGACCTTATGGAAAACCTTCTTGCCCTTTTTGAGGATGACATACCCTTTTTCAAAGGCATCTTGCGAAATATTCCGGGTAAAATCAGCGATTTTTTCATCATCTGCCGCAATACCGCCCTGCGTCACCAAGCGGCGCGCTTCGCCCTTAGAGGGCGCGAGGCCGGTCTTGACCAGCAAATCCATAATATTGATGGCTCCATCGGTAAAATCCGCCGCGGTCAAGGCGGTAGAAGGCATATTGCTCAGATCGCTGCCGCTGCCGAACAAAGCCCGCGCCGCGTTCTGGGCTTTTTCCGCTTCCTCTCGCCCATGTATCAAGGCGGTTACCTCCAGCGCCAGCACCTCTTTGGCACGGTTGAGGGCGCTTCCCTCCAACGCGGCCAGTTCATCGATCTGAGACAAGGGCAGGAAGGTAAGCATTTTCAGGCATTTGATAACATCCGCGTCGTCCACGTTGCGCCAGTACTGGTAAAAGTCATAGGGGCTGGTCTTGTTGGGATCAAGCCACAGCGCGCCCTTTTCGGTTTTTCCCATTTTTTTGCCTTCGCTGGTGGTCAGCAGATTCACCGTCATGGCGTAGGCCTCTTTGCCATCGACTCGCCGGATCAAATCCGCGCCGAAGATCATGTTGCTCCACTGGTCGTCACCGCCCAGCTGCATCTGGCAGCCGTACTTGCGGTTAAGCACCAAAAAGTCGTAGCTTTGCATGATCATATAATTCAGCTCAAAAAAGGACAGCCCTTTTTCCAGCCGCTGTTTATAGCATTCCGCCGCCAGCATCCTGTTTACCGAAAAATGCACGCCGATTTCACGGATGAATTCGATATAGTTCAGGCTGCACAGCCACTGGTCGTTGTTGACCATCAACGCCTTACCTTCGGAAAAATCGATCAGATGGGACATCTGCTTTTGAAAGCAGGCAATATTGTGGTCAATTTCCGCCTTGGTCAGCATTTTTCGCATGTCGGATTTCCCAGAAGGATCCCCCACTAAACCTGTTCCGCCGCCAAACAGCGCAATAGGCTTATGGCCGGCGCGCTGCATATGGGCCATTAGAATAATCGGAACAAAATGTCCCACGTGGAGGCTGTCCGCCGTGGGGTCAAAACCAATATAAAACGTAACCTTCTCGTTTTCGAGCATTTCCTTGATTTTTTCCTCGTTGGTCGTTTGGGCGAGCAGGCCCCTGGCTTTCAGTTCCTCGAAAAGTGTCATATCGCTTGGCCTTCCTTTCCTTTTAAAAATTTTCACAATTGGCATGGGGGCATAAAAAAACGCCCCCTGTCTACAACAGAGGGCGGATCATCCGCGGTACCACCTCAGTTTACCGCCATCTCGCAATGGCGGCCTCAACGGGTACGATCATACCCTTATGCGATAACGCGCACACGCGGCCGCGCCTACTTTGCCGGAAACCGGCGGTTGAACGCGGCGGCTCCAGAAGGTAACTTCAACCGTTCCGCCCGCCTGTTTCCACCAGCCACAGGCTCTCTGTGCCGCATCGAACGGTCTAATGGCTTCTTTCACTGCCTTTGTATCATTAAAACACGAACCGTTTATAAAGTCAAGCCCGCACGGAAAATTATAAGGTTATATATCCTGCGGGGCATTTCCGGCCAAGCGAAGCATTTCTCCGGCGCTCTGCAGCTGCAAGTCGGTCATCTCCGCCCCGCCCATAATGCGCGCGAGCTCTTTCCGGCGTCCGTCAAAATCCAGGGTCTGCACATCGGTAAAGGTTCTGCCTGTCCGCACCTGCTTCTGGATGAGCAGATGAGTGTCCGCCTGGGCGGCAATTTGAGCCAAATGGGTCACGCAGATAATTTGGCGCCCCCGGGAAGTTTCCCGCAGTTTGACGCCGACTTTCTGTGCCGCCCGGCCGCTGATGCCGGTATCCACCTCATCGAATATCAGGGTGTCGATCCCGTCTTTTTCCGCCAGCACATTCTTAATGGCCAGCATAATCCGGGACAGCTCACCGCCCGAGGCAATTTTAGCGATTGGTTTGGGCGGTTCCCCCGGATTGGTTGAAATGAAAAACTGAATTTCGTCGCAACCGTAACCATTGAGCTTGCAGGGCTGCCTGTCTACCACCAGCTGGACGCCCGGCATATCTAAAAAAGCAAGCTCACCGCGGACCGCCGCCGCAAATTTTTCCGCCACCGCGCTTCGCTTGGCGGAAAGAGCCTGCGCCAGTTCCTTTGCGTGAAGGGCCGCTTCATGGTACTGCCGGTTTAGTTTTTCTCGCCGTTCTTCCGAAAAGGCAATGTTCTCGAGTTCCGATTTGATCTGAGCGAGATAATCGAGCATTTCTCGCTCGGTATGGCCGTATTTTAACCCCAGCCGGTAAAGCAGATCCAGCCGTTCTTCAATTTGTTCTACCTCGGCCGGCTGGTAATCCATCGCATTGCCGCTGTCCCGCAAACCGGCGTCCAGATCTTCCAGCTCGTAGGAAAGTTCCGTCAGACGCTCTGCCAGCCCCGCCGCCTGCGGCAGAAAATCCGCAATGCCCTGCAGCGATTCCCCCGCCCGGGTTATCAATTGGGACGCGCCCTCGCTCTCCTCCCCTCCATGAATGGCCAGCCAGGCCGTTTGCACCGCCTGGGCAACCTTTTCCGCATGGAGAAATAATGTACGCCGGGCCGACAATTCCTCTTGTTCTCCTTCGCGCAGGTTCGCGTTTTCCAGCTCCTCGATTTGGTACCGCAGCAAATCGATCCGGCGCTCCTTTTCCGCGTCGTCCATCTGCATGCCGGACAGCTCCCGCTTCAGGCGGACCGCTTCCTCGTACGCCGCGCGGTACTCCGCTAAGTCTTGTTCCAGCCCGCCCATACTGTCCAGATATTGAATATGCAGCTGGGGGGAAAGCAAATCCTGATTTTCGTGCTGGCCGTGAATATTGATCAGCAAGTGCCCCAGCGCCTTTAGAATGGAAGCCGTGACCGGCCTTCCATTGACGCGGAAAACACTTTTTCCCTCGCCGGAGATCTCGCGCTGCAGCAAAAGCGAACCGTCCTCCTCCGCTTCTACGCCGAACTGCGCCATCTTTTCCTTTACCCGCGCAGACGGGTCGGCAAACAAAGCGCTGACCCGCGCCCGGTCCGCGCCGGTACGAATCAGCTCCTTGCTGGTCCGTTCCCCCAATATGGCGTTGATGGAATCGATCACAATGGATTTACCCGCGCCGGTTTCGCCGGTCAGGACATTAAGCCCCGGCCGGAATTCAATATCCGAACGTTCGATTACCGCCACGTTTTCAATATGCAGATTTACGAGCATTGCTTCACCTTCCGGCTACCAGCTTTTTGAGTTCGGTCACCAAATCGATGGAACTGTTTTCGTTACGTGTGACCACAAAAATGGTGTCGTCCCCCGCCAACGTACCGACTAAACCCTCCCAGTGCATGGAATCCATGGCCGCGCAAACCGCGTTGGCCATTCCCACCATACAGCGTATAACCACCATGTTACCCGCAAAGTCCACCGATAGGACGGAATCGGAAAACAGCAGATGAAATTTAGAGGAGATATCGGAGGACTCGTTTTTGCCGGTGGAATAACGGTATTTTCCGTCCGGTCCTAAGGTTTTTACCAGCCGCAATTCCTTAATATCCCTGGAAACCGTCGCCTGCGTCACGTCAAAATTGCTTTCCTTTAGCCATTTTAACAATTCTTCCTGGGTATCGATATTTCTCTCCTGAATTAATTCTAAAATCTTGGCGTGTCGTCTGGTTTTCATTTACCGCATTTCCCTCCCTAAAAATTTAGTCGTCAGAACATCGTAAAAACGCTGCGGTTTGATACGGATTAATTCAGCCTCCCGCCGGGACTTTTCAACCGATACCCAGTCGCCGCTGGCTACAGGGATGGACTTTTCGCCGTCCACCGTCAGATAAACTTCCATCGTCTGCCGCTCGGACAGCTGAACGGTGATTACCGAATCCGCGCCGAATAAAATGGAACGGGAAAAAAGGGAATGCGGGCAGATGGGTGTCAGCAGCAGCGCTTTTGCCATTGGATCCACCACCGGCCCGCCGGCCGACAAGGAATATGCGGTGGATCCCGTAGGCGTGGATAAAATGATGCCGTCGGACCGGTAATCGCACAAATGGCTGCCGTTATGGGACACGCTTAGGTCCACCATGCGCGACAAATCGCCCTTGGAAACCACCGCGTCGTTCAGCGCGTCATACTGCTGACGGATTCCCCGTTTACACACGGTGACACTGAGCATCATCCGCCGTTCGATTTCGTACTTTCCCTGCATCAGGCCGCTCAAACGGTCGATTTCATCCATCTCAAGCCCCGCCATAAAGCCCATCCGCCCGCAGTTTACCCCCAACAGCGGCTTACCATAACGGGCCGCGTGCTTGGCGGCGTGAATAATGGTCCCATCGCCGCCAACGGTAATCACCGCGTCGCATCGCTCGATCATGCCATCAAAGTCGGGTTCAAACTGTATGGCACAGCCCGCAAAATCTTCTCGATGCGCTTCGTACATATGGACCGAAGCGCCAAAGCGTTGCAGTTTTTCCGCGATAATCTTTGTGGATTCGAAGGCGCGGTCTTTTTGTAAATTCGGGATTAATACAAGCCGGTTCATGATGTATCACCGCCATCCAGCGCCTGGTGGGAGCGCTCCACCAAAGCCGCTGCATCAATATCCGCGCCCCGCGCGGGTGAAGATACCTTTTGCAGGTACAACAGGTATTCAATATTGCCTTCCGGCCCCTTGACCGGCGAAAAGTCGAGCCCTAATATTGTAAAGCCGATCTCCTTTACATATGTACAAATGCCTTCTAAAACTTCCAGATGTACCGCCGGGTCCCGCACAACGCCTTTTTTGCCCACCTTGCCGCGCCCCGCCTCAAATTGTGGTTTAACCAGGCAAACCGCTTTACCGCCGTCTTTCAGCAAACGGAACCCCACCGGAAGCACCAGACGCAGTGAGATGAACGAAACATCCACGCTGAAGAAGTCCAATTCCTCCGGCACCTGTTCTTGGGATACATAACGGATGTTGGTACGCTCCATATTCACCACCCTGGGATCGGTTCGCAGCTTCCATGCCAACTGCCCGTAGCCGACATCTACGGCATAGACCTTCTTCGCGCCATTTTGCAGCATGCAGTCTGTGAATCCGCCGGTGGAAGCGCCGATATCCATGGCCACGGCATCCCGCAGGCTAAGGCCGAAGCAATCGACCGCCTTGCTGAGTTTAAGCCCCCCGCGGCTAACAAAGGGAAGGAGGCTGCCGCGAACCTCGACTTGATCCGCCGGCAGTACCGGCGCGCCGGG
>CABQAC010000133.1 GCA_902462035.1 uncultured Eubacteriales bacterium | reverse complement strand
GGCAGAATATTTCCCGCCGCTTTGTATACCGCGTACCATTCCTCCCGGGTCAGCGAGATGTCGGACGCCTTGCAGATTTCCTGCACGCGCTGCCGGTTGGTAGTGCCCAGCACCGGCTGAATTTTGGCCGGATGACGCAAAATCCAAGCGATGGCAACCGCGCCGCTGGTCACGCCTTTTTCGGATGCGAGCCGGTCCAGCACCGCGTTGAGTTCCGGGTATTGGTCGCTGCCGAGAAAGACACCTTGAAAAAAACCGAACTGGAAAGGGGACCACGCCTGGATGGTAATGTCCTTCAGCCGGCAGTAATCCAAAATACCGCCGTCGTGGTCCACCGAGGCGGCATTGGTCATGTTGACGTTAATGCCGGAATCGATCATGCCGGTATTGGTTACGCTGAGCTGTAATTGATTGATCAGCAGCCGGTCGCCTAAATACTTTTGCAGCAGTTCTATGGTCATGGGATTCTGGTTGGACACGCCGAAATGAAGGACCTTCCCGCTTTGCTTTAAGCGGGCAAAGGCTTCGGCTACCTCCTCCGGTTCCATCAGGGTGTCCGGGCGGTGGAGCAGCAGCGTTTCCACATGGTCGGTGTTCAGCCGTTTCAGGCTTGCGTCCACCGAATCGAGAATATGTTTTTTGGAAAAATCAAAGCATACCTTGGGGCGGATACCGCATTTCGTTTGAATTTTTATCCGGTCCCGGGGAACCGAGCTGTCGGCCAGCGCCTGGGCAAACAGTTCTTCGCTGCCGCCGTTGGCGTAAATGTCGGCATGGTCAAAATAGTCGATGCCGCAGTCCACGGACGTTTCGATCAGGCGGGCTGCGTCCGCGCGGGACAGCTTGGTAATCCGCATGCAGCCAAGCACAATTTCAGAGCCGGTAAAACTGGTGTTGCCAATGCGCAGTTGTTTCATTGCGGTCATTCCTTTCGTTTGGCTTACAGCGCGAATGCGTCGTCCGGCAGGTCGAGATAATCATCCTCATTTTCGTAATCCACCGACGTGCGGCCGCAGACCGAAGCGCGCACAAAGGTGGCGGCTTTGATGTGGTCGGGGTTGTTCCGATAGGCCTCCAGCGCGGCGCGGTCGGAAAACTGGGATACTAGGCAAAGGTCGTAATCGCTGTCCAGCAGGTTGCGGCCGACCTCGGCTTTCAGCAGCCCGGGCACCACGCCCACCAGCGCTTCCAGCTTTTCTTTGATGACCGCGGCGTTTTCCTCTTTATTTTCCTCTTTGAGCTTCCAAAATACAATATGAGTTACCATCAAACCGCTTCCTTTCATTTTTGCCTGAACGGGGAACGCATTGCGGGCGGAAACCGTGTGGCGCGCCCGCATGACGCTATTGTATCACGGAACAAAGCCCCCCGCAACAAAAAAGCGGCGGTTAGTCATTTCTCCAATATTTCCGGTCCAGGCTGCGGTGCTGAACCGCTTCGCCCACGTGGATCGCGTCGATGACCTCGCTGCCGTCCAAGTCGGCAATGGTGCGCGATACTTTGAGCACCCGGTCGTACGCCCGGGCGGACAGGCCCAGCCGTTCGAAGGACCGTTTGAGCAGCAGATTGGCCCGGTCGGTCAGGGGGCAATACCGGCGCAGCAGGTCCGGGGTCAGCCGGGCGTTGCAGGAAAGCCCCTCCTTTTGGTACCGTTCCCGCTGCAGCTGGCGCGCCCTGTCGACCCGTTCGCGGATTTGGGCCGAACCTTCCGCTTTTTCGGCGGAAGAAAGCTGCTCGTATTCCACCGGCGGCACTTCCACGTGAAGGTCCAGCCGGTCAAGCAGCGGCCCGCTGACCCGGGTTAAATAACGGGAAACCGCGGTGGCCGTGCAGGTGCAGCGGTGGGTGGGGTGGCCGTAATACCCGCAGGGACAGGGGTTCATAGCGGCTACGACCATCATGGAGCAGGGGTAGGTCAAGGTGGCGCTGACCCGCGAAATGGTCACCCGGCCATCCTCGATGGGCTGACGGAGCGCTTCCATCGCGGCGCGGGAGAATTCCGGCAGTTCGTCCAAAAACAGCACGCCGTTGTGCGCAAGCGAAATTTCGCCGGGACGCGGCATGGTCCCCCCGCCGGAAAGACCGGCGGGGGAGATGGTGTGGTGGGGCGCGCGGAAGGGGCGGGTGGTGACCAGACCCGCGCCGGCTGGAAGCGTGCCCGCGATGGAATGGATTTTTGTGGTTTCGATGGATTCCTCAAAGGTCATCTGCGGCAGGATAGAGGGAATGCGTTTGGCAAGCATGCTTTTCCCCGCGCCGGGCGGCCCCAGCAGCAGGGCGTTATGGCCGCCCGCCGTAGCGATTTCCAAAGCGCGCTTTGCTTCCTGCTGTCCGCGGACATCGGCAAAATCCGGCGTGGTGGGTTGGAACGCGGCGCTTTCCGGTGCGTTTTGCGCCGGAGCAATTTGCTTTCGGCCTGCCAAGTGTTCGACCAGTTCGACAAAATGGGTGACGGGATAAACTTCGATTCCGCCGACGACAGCGCCTTCAGCCGCGTTTTGAGCGGGGACAAATACCCGCCGGAACCCTTTGGATTTGGCCCCGATGACCATAGGCAGCACGCCGTTGATCTTTCGCACCTCTCCCGACAGGGAAAGCTCCCCCACGAACACGCTGTCATCCAGCCCGCAGTCCAACTGGCGCGACGCTTTCAGCAGCGCCAGCAGCAGGGGAAGGTCGTAAAGCGGCCCCTCCTTTTTCACGTCCGCCGGCGCAAGATTGATTGTGATGCGGCTGACCGGAAATTCAAACCCGCAATTTTTTAAGGCCGCGCGCACCCGGTCACGGGCTTCTTTTACCGCCGCGTCCGGCAGCCCCACCATGTCAAAGGATGGCAATCCCTGAGACAGATCCGCCTCCACCTGGACCGGATACGCGTCCATGCCGAAAAGCCCCATGCTGTTTAGTGCCGCAAACACCGCCGTCACCTCTGCTTGCTTTATTACGATATAAAAATATTATAAGATAAAATAGCGATTGCTGCAAGCAACAATTGACAATTGCGTGCCCGGCAAAACCGTGCTACAATCCATTTGAGCGGCGCAACCAGCGGTTGCGGGCCCCGGAAACCGTTGGTTGGTGGCGTTTTTGCCACGACTCGGGTATGATGGTTGCGAAAGATTTGCTTGAGGAATTCGCTCGAAAACGGGTTTTGCCCGGCGGGCAGCGAATGCCGCGAAAGGATGGACCTGGAGATGAATATTGAAATTGCCAACCGCTTGGTGCAATTGCGGAAGAAAAACAGCCTGTCCCAGGAAGAACTGGCGGCCAGGCTTGGAATCAGCAGGCAGGCGGTATCCAAGTGGGAGCGGGCGGAAGCCTCTCCGGATACGGATAACCTCATTTTGCTGGCGCGCCTGTACGACGTTTCCCTGGATGAATTGCTGATGACCGAGGATCCGGTGCCCGGCGGCATGGATGACCCGGTGGTTGCGGCGGGAAGAAACGGCCCAGGATCCGGAAAACGCGGAAGGCAAAAAAGAAACCGTTGCGTTTTACGATAAGGGTATCCATGTGCAGGATGGAAAAAGCGAGGTGCATGTTGGGCTGGGTTATCTGCGTGTCAAGGATGAAAACGGCGACCAGGTGGATTTGGGCAGGGGGCATCTTTCTGTCAACGGGGAGGATAAGCGCGTTTCCCACAAATCGCTGTGGCATTTGTTCCCTTACCCAGTGCTGTGCGTAGTCGTCTTTTTGCTTTGGGGATTTTTGTACAGCGGCTGGGCCGTGGCATGGACGGTGTTTTTAACCGTGCCGCTTTATTACACCACCGTGGAGGCGGTTCTCAAACGCAATCCGCACATTTTCTGTTACCCGGCCCTTTGCGCCCTGGTCTTCTTTTTATGGGGCTATTACGGTAACGCCTGGGGGCTGGCATGGGTTGTGTTTTTGACGGTCCCCGTATATTACACCTTATTCGGCGGGATTCGCAAGAAAAACGGTTTTGTTTTTTGTTACCCTGCGGTAGTAGCCATGGCCTACATAACCATAGGGCTGGTTTGGAACGCGTGGCACCCCTGGTGGATTTTGTTTTTGACCATTCCCATTTATTACAGCGTGGTGGAAATGGTGCGGGCAACGAAAAAACAACGGCATAAATAATGCGGCGGCAGCGCCCCCGCGGATCATCAGGTCCGCAGGGGCGCTGCCGTTTGTTCCGCTTCATGGAAATTTCACTTTAAAGTGGCGCATTGGTATGCTATAATAACTTCAAAACGCCTTGAGCCGGTTTTGTTTTATGTTTTTTATGTGACAAGTCGCGGTACGGTGTTTTTGCCGCGAATTTGTTTATACTAAAACTTGGATGTCAACAAACGGATGGAATGGAGGAATGAAGATGGCCGAACTTACGGTCAAGCGCCTTGGCGATGGTGTGTCCCTTACCGCGGTGCGGGACGACAGCTACAAGACCAACCGAATTTCCTGTAGCTTTTTTCTGCCTTTGGCGGCGCAGACCGCCTCGCGATACGCGATTTTACCCCATCTGCTGACCCGGTCCTGCCGCAAGTACCCCGATTTTACCCAGCTAAACCAGCGCTTAAGCGAGCTTTACGGCGCCCGCGCGGGCTGCATGGTCCGCAAAATTGGCGAGGTGCAGGCGGTTACGGTGGCCATCGGTTCTATTCAGGACCGGTATGCCTTGGAAGGGGAAGATGTTGCCGCTCAGTGCGCCGACCTGCTGCTCGAGATGATCTTCCGGCCTGCGCTGGAGGACGATATGTTCCGCGCGGAAGACGTGGAGCAGGAGCGCCGGCAGCTTATCGAACAGATCGACGCGGAATTTACCGACAAGCGGTCTTTCGCCAAAACCCGCTGCGAGCAGCTGATGTGCGAAGGGGAGGCCTACGGTGTGGATCGGCTGGGTTCCCGGGACAGCGCCGTGGCCCTGTCCGCCCGGGAAATAACCGATGCCTGGCGGCAGATGCTGCGCACCGCGCGGGTGGAAGTGATGCTGCTGGGCCAAATCGATGCGGATGACGTGGGGGCGCGGTTTGCCGACGCGTTTTCCTCCTTTGGCCGTGGGAACGTGGCGGATTGCCATACCCAGACCGGAAAAACGCCCCAAACGGTGCGGGAATTTACCGATGAATTCGATGTGGCCCAAAGCAAGCTGGTGCTCGGTTTCCGCACCAAGACGGCGGAGCCAGGCGCGGATGTGATGGCCATGCGGCTGATGGCGGCGCTGTATGGCGGCACCGCCCATTCCAAACTGTTTTTGAACGTGCGGGAAAAGCTGAGCCTGTGCTACTATTGTTCCTCCCGCTACGATAAAAACAAGGGAATTATGCTGGTGGAAAGCGGCGTGGAGTCGGCCAACAAACAAGCTGCCCAGGCAGAAATCCTGCGCCAGCTTAAGGCTGTGCAGGAGGGGGACTTTACGGAAGAAGAACTATCGGCCGCTAAGCTGAGCGTAAAAAACAGCTTCCGGACCGTGTCCGACTCCCCGGCGTATCTGGAAAACTGGTATCTGACCCAATCGTTTGACGGGAAAACTTATTCCCCTGCCGAAGCGGCGGAAGCGGTAGACCGGGTCGCAAAAGAACAAGTGGTGGCTTGCGCCCAGGGGGTGGCGTTGGATACCGTCTATCTGCTGACGGGCAGGCAGGTACAGAATGAAAAGGCTGGTGATGCGGATTGAGTAATCTGGTCGTAACCGAACGAAAATGCTTTGGCGATACGTATTATACCGCGACCCACGAGACTGGGCTGAAGATCTTCGTTTATCCCAAACCGGGCTATGCTTCCGCCTATGCCATGTTCGGCACGGCGTACGGTTCGGTGGACACCGCGTTCCGCCGCTCGGACGAGCCTGAACTGCACACGGTTC
>CABQAC010000132.1 GCA_902462035.1 uncultured Eubacteriales bacterium | reverse complement strand
GAAAAATACGTGGCAGCCGGCGGGCCGGACGGCGGCGATGGCGGCCGGGGCGGCAATGTGGTATTCCAGGTGGACACCAATTTAGCGACCCTGGCGGACTTCCGCTACAAAAGAAAATACCTTGCGCAGGACGGAGAAAACGGCCGTTCCGGTCGTTCCAGCGGCAAAAGCGCGCCGGATCTCGTCATCCTGGTGCCCCGCGGTACCTTGGTGCGCGAGGCGGATACGGGAAGGCTGCTGGCCGATCTGTCCGGCGACGAGCCTGTCGTGGTGGCCCGCGGCGGAAAAGGCGGTTGGGGCAACATGCATTTTGCCACGCCTACCCGCCAGGTACCCCGTTTTGCAAAGCCCGGCACGCCCGGCGAAGAGTACGAGGTCCAGCTGGAACTCAAGCTGCTGGCGGACGTAGGGCTGGTGGGATTCCCGAACGTGGGGAAATCCACGCTGGTGTCGGTCGTCAGCGAGGCCAAGCCGGTGATTGCCAACTACCCGTTTACCACCATTACGCCGGTGCTGGGCGTGGTGCGCCTGGCGGAAGGAGCCTCCTTTGTGATGGCGGACATCCCCGGGCTGATCGAGGGCGCGGGGGAAGGCGTGGGCCTGGGCCACCAGTTTTTGCGCCATGTGGAGCGTTGCCGCCTTTTGGTGCATTTGGTGGACGTCTCCGGCAGCGAGGGGCGCGACCCGGTAGCGGATTTTGAGACCATCAACCGGGAGCTGGCGCGATTTAACCCCGAACTGGCAAAACGGCCCATGCTGGTGGCGGGCAACAAATGCGACCTTGCCACCGAAGAACAAATTGAACAGTTCCGTAGCTATGTAACCGGGAAGGGCTACGCGTTTTTTCCGCTTATGGCCGCAATACGCGAAGGGGTGCAGCCTCTGCTCAACCGGATCGGCGCTATGTTGCCGCAGCTTCCGCCGGTAGCTACGTACGAGGCGGAGCCCCCGGTGCTGCCCGCCGCCGAAGATTTGTGCGGCCGGGAGGTGCAGATCCGCCGCGAAGGCGACGTCTATTTTGTGGAAGCGCCTTGGCTGCTTCGCGTTTTTCGGCAGATTAATTTCAGCGATTCGGATTCCCTGCAGTACTTTCAGCGGGTGCTCGTTTCCAGCGGGGTGATCGACGCTCTGCGCGGCGCCGGGTGCCAGGAGGGGGACACGGTTTCGCTTTATGACCTGGAATTTGACTTTGTGGAATAGAGAAAGGAAGTGGGCGGGGTGGAACGGTTGTGGAACCAGCCCTGCGATCCCCGAACCTACAGCCCGCTGGCGTTGGCGTTTGTGGGCGACTGCGTGTACGAGCTGTTTGTGCGGGAGCGGCTGGCCTGCGGGGGGAATTGCCCGCCGGGCAAGCTGCATGCGCGGTCGGTGGAAAGCGTGCGCTGCGAGGCGCAGTCAGCGGCGGCGGAGCGCCTGCGCTCCTTGCTGACGGAGGAAGAAGCGGCGGTATTGCGGCGCGGCCGCAACGCGAACCCCGGACACCGTCCCAAAAACGCCGAAGCGGCCGATTACCGCATGGCTACGGCGTTGGAATCGCTGTTTGGCTACTTATACTTAAAAGGAGAACTGTCCCGGCTTCGGACCTTGTTCGAAGCGATCGTGGCCCCGGTGGATTGACGAAAGGGGCGTCTTGTTTACATACGGCAGGCCGCTGCGCTCTTATTTTGCCGCGCCCCCGTAGAAACAGGAGGATCCCGAAGATGAAAATCAAAATAAAAAACGGCGCGCTGGACTTTTTGGCCCTGGCCGCCGGCGCGGTAATTTACGCGTTGTCGGTCAATTATTTTACGGCGCCCAATCAAATTGCGCCAGGCGGCGCCACTGGTATTGCTACCGTGCTGCATTATTTATTCTATTGGCCCATCGGCACCACGATTCTGGTCATCAACCTGCCCCTATTTGTCTGGGGGCTGGTGCAGTCTGGGTGGCGCTTTTTGAGCAAAACCATAATCGCTACCGTGATTGTGACCATAGCCATCGACGCGACGGCGCCGTTTATCAAACCTTATACCGGGGATGTCATCTTAGCGGCGCTGTTCGGCGGAATATTATCCGGTGCGGGGCTGGGGCTGATCTTTATGCGCGGCGCAACCACCGGCGGCAGCGATTTAGCGGCAAAACTTTTGGCGCACCGGTTCCGCTCCCTTTCCATGGGCAAACTGATTTTGCTCATCGACCTGGTCATTATCGCCGGTTCGGCAGTGGCGTTCCGCAATCTGGAAAGCGCGTTGTATGCGGTAATCGCCATCTTCGTCAGCACGCAGGTGATTGACACCATCCTGTACGGATGGGGCGTGGGCAGCGGCAAGATGATGTTTATTTTTTCGAAAGAGAACGAGTCCATTGCCCAGACCATTATGCAGCGGCTGGAGCGCGGCGTGACGCTGCTGCGGTCCAAGGGCGCCTATTCCGGGTTGGAGGGCTATGCTTTGATGTGCGCGGTCCGCCGCCCGGAAGTCTATAAGGTGCGTGATATCGTCAAGGAACTGGATCCCGAAGCATTCATCGTCATTGGGGAAGCAGAGGAAATAGCCGGGGAGGGTTTTTTACCCATGGAAGAGAAAAAATAACAACAAGAAAAAGGATGGCCTAACCTTGTTGGGCCATCCTTTTCGCGCGGCTGCGGAAGCCGCATTTCCATTACGCAAAAAAAGCGGTAATCTGGGTAAGATTACTGATTGTAAGAGCTGTTCTGGTTGTTCTGGCTGTTCTGGCTGTTCTGATTTTGCTTGTTGTTGAACTGATTCTGATTCTTGTTCTGCTCGTTGTTGAATTGGTTCTGGCTTTTGTTCTGCTCGTTGTTGAACTGATTCTGGTTTTTGTTTTGCTCATTATTCTTATTGCTCATTTTTTTCACCCCTTTCGTCGCCATTATTATGTTCCGTTTGTCCGCCCAATATGCGTATGGGGAGGATTTTACCATGGAGAATCGTTCCGCTTTTTTACCGTCAGATTTTTTGCTAAAAATGAAAAATTTTCCAGAAATAGATTATACCGCCTTTCTGGATTCCTATGAAAAGCCGCCCTTCCGGGGCATCCTGCGCAATCCGCTGAAATGCGGGGAAGAACAACTGCGGGCCGTTTTTGGCACGCTTTTGCCCGCGCCGTTTGGGCGGGACAGCTACTACCTGCCCCATGATTTCGGCGGGGTGGGAAAACTGCCGCTCCACCACGCGGGCGCCTTGTATGCGCAAGAGCCGTCCGCTGCCTGCGCGGCAACGGTATTGGCGCCCCGGCCTGGGGAGCGGATTTTGGACTTGTGCGCCGCGCCCGGGGGAAAATCGGCTCAAATCGCCGGGCTGCTGATGGGACAGGGGCTGCTTTGGTCCAACGAGATGATGCGGGACCGGGCGCAGGCTTTGTTGTCTAATTTGGAACGGCTGGGCGTTCGCAACGCGGTGGTGTCCTCCTGCCATCCGGAGGTGCTGTGCCGGTCCCTGGCGGGATTTTTTGACCGGGTGCTGGTGGACGCGCCCTGCTCTGGGGAAGGCATGTTCCGCCGGGACCAAAAGGCTGCAGCAGAATGGACCGCGGCCCATGCGGCCGCCTGTGCCGGCCGCCAGCTTGCCATTTTGAACAGCGCCAAACAAGCGGTGCGGCCTGGAGGGGTGTTGGTTTATTCCACCTGTACCTTTTCGCCGGAGGAAAACGAAGGGGTGGCGGACCGGTTTTTAAGCGGGAATCCGGATTTCGAGGCGGAGGATTGCGGCGTTACTTTCGGCAGGGCGGCCATCCCCGCTTTGGGAGGCGGCCGCGAATCCCTGAAAGAGGCTGGGCGGCGCGTTTTCCCCATGGACGGCGGCGAAGGCCACTTTGTGGTACGGTTCCGAAAAAAGGGAGAAGCGCGGGACGGTGCGCCCGCCGCCAGAAAGGTGCGGGCAAACCCGGAACTTCTGTCATTTTACCGGCGCTTGTTTTTGGATGAGCCGTGGGGTTCCATCGAGGAAGCGGGCGGGAAAATTGCCCTGGTGCCGCCGGCGGCACCGGACCTGGCCGGCAAGGGGGTACTGCGGGCCGGGGTGTGGCTGGGCGAACGGGCCAAAGGCCGCATTGAACCATGCCACGGCGCGTTTATGGCCGCCGCTCCCGGCGCGGTGCGCAGCTGCCTGCGGCTTTCTTCCCAAGAAGAACAGACCATGGCCTTTTTGCGGGGGGAGGAAATCCCGTGCGAACAAGAACCGGGCTATGCGGGTGTAGCGGTGGACGGTGTGATGCTGGGCTTTGGCAAAGTGTCCGGCGGCCGGCTGAAAAACCGGTACCCTAAGGGATTGCGGAACTTGAAATAGAAATGAAATAAGGCGGGATGAGGCGATGATTGACAGGAAAGCGCTGGTGGACCGAAACAATCCGCGGCTGGACCGGTTTGACCGGTGGAGTCCCTTTACGGTGGGCAATGGGGCGTTCGCTTTCACGGCGGATATCACGGGGCTGCAAACATTTGCCCCATTGTTCGAGGAAACGATCCCCCTTGGCACTATGGCGGAATGGGCATGGCACAGTTACCCGATGCCTGCCGGCTGCCGAGGGGAAAAACTGCGCCTGCAATTGTACGATGCTGGGGACGGCAGGACCGTGGGTTACCCCACCGACCCGCAGGGGCAGGAAACGCTGTTCCGCTATCTGCGGGAAAACCCACACCGTCTCCATCTGGGACGGATCGGATTCTCTTTTTTGCAGAACGGTACTGCGAAGATAGAACCTGAGGATTTGACCGATTGCAGCCAGAGGCTCGATTTGTGGTCCGGCGTGTTGTACAGCAGTTTCCGGGCCTTAGGAGAAATGGTGACAGTCGCCACCTGCTGTGACCCAGAGTGCGATCAAGTGGCGGTTATGGTATCCTCCCCACTGATCGAGCAGGGAAAACTCGCCGTGGCGCTGTCCTTTCCTTACGGGACCCATGAAAAGAAAACGGCGGAATGGGCATCCCCCCAGCACCACACCACTTTTGTAAAGGACCAGGAGGGCATGGCCGAATTCCAGCGCCGGTTAGACGGCTTTACCTACTGGGCGGCGATGTCGTTTTCCCCAGCGGCGCGGATGGCGCAAACGGGCCCGCACGACTTCCGGTTTTTGCCGCGGGCAGAGGGACGTTTCTGCTTTACGGCCGCGTTTGCCCAGGGCGGCGGACACAAGATCCGTTCCTTTGATGAGATTTTGGCGCGCAGCCGAAAATCCTGGTCCGCTTTTTGGGGCGGCGGCGGTGCCGTCAGCTTCGAGGGAAGCGCGGACCCGCGCGCCAAGGAACTGGAACGGCGGGTGGTTTTGTCCCAATACCTGACGGCCGTTCAAAGCCGGGGCGCGATGCCGCCCCAGGAGACGGGCCTGACCTTTAACAGCTGGTACGGCAAATTCCATTTGGAAATGCATTGGTGGCACAGCGCGCATTTCGCGCTTTGGGGGCGGGAAAAGGCGCTGGAGGATACCCTTTTATGGTACCGTTCCATCCTGCCCCGGGCAAAACAATGGGCCGAAAGCCAGGGATACCGCGGAGCGCGGTGGCCCAAGATGGTAGGACCGGAAGGGATGGAC
Organism: uncultured Eubacteriales bacterium; assembly: GCA_902462035.1. Classification (GTDB taxonomy): domain Bacteria; phylum Bacillota; class Clostridia; order Oscillospirales; family Acutalibacteraceae; genus CABQAC01. Next base: position 701 of record CABQAC010000132.1, on the reverse strand, counting down.
AGCCCGTCGCCCATCGGCCCGCTGCTCATCTGGCAGCAGCCCCATTTGTTGTATGATTGCGAGCTTTTGTACCGGTGCAAGGGGCCGCGCGTCTTGCGCGATTACGCGGATTTGGTGTTTGAAACCGCCGCGTTTATGGCGTCCTTTCCATGGTATGACGCGGAAACTGGCCGGTATGTGCTGCGCAGCCCGCTGATTCCGGCCCAGGAAAACCATCGGCCGGAGGATACCCGGAACCCCGTATTGGAGCTTGGTTATTGGCGTTTTGGCTTGGCGGTGGCCGGGCGGTGGCGGGAGCGGCTGGGCCTGCCGCCGGTCGAAAAATGGGAACAGGTGCGAAAAGCGCTGTCGCCTTTGCCGGTGATAGACGGTTGCTACCCCGCCCATGAAAACTGCGGGGAAACCTTTACCCGCTTTGCAACGGATCATCCCTCTATGCTGGGCGCGTATGGCATGCTGCCCGGCGATGGAGCCGACCCGGTTGTGATGCGCCGTACGTTAGAAAAGGTTTGCGCTTGCTGGGACTGGAAACAAGCGTGGGGATGGGATTTCCCGCTTGCCGCCATGACCGCCGCGCGGCTCCGGCTGCCGGAACAGGCGGTTTCGCTTTTGATGATGGAAACCCCAAAAAACACCTATTTAAACAACGGGCATAACTATCAAAACGATTCATTGTCTATTTACCTGCCCGGCAACGGTGG
>CABQAC010000131.1 GCA_902462035.1 uncultured Eubacteriales bacterium | reverse complement strand
GGGCGGGGTGTTTTACAGCGTCCATTATGTATTATTCGCATTTGGTGTTTTCCGCAATCAAATCCGCGAAAGTCCGCGAATTCAATTCCTTCCGCACCATGTCGGAAATTTCCCAATAAACCCGATGATACGCACAGTCAGGCGCATAGCCGCGGTTACAAAGCGTCTTGTCCTCCAGGCAGCGGCTGAAATAATACGGTCCTTCCACAACCTCGATCGCCTGGCCTAATGTAATTTGATCCGCGGGCACAGCCAGCTGGTAACCGCCATGCACGCCTTTATACGATTGAACAAGGCCCGCCGCCACCAGCTTGCGCAATATTTTCAGGCAAAACCGAAGGGGGACCATGGTCGTTTCCGCAATGGTTTTGGCGTCCCGCCTGGTGTCGCTTCGGGATAAGAAGTCTACCGTGCGCACCGCGTAGTCCGCCTCCAGCGTGATATGCATAACATTCTCCTTTTCGCTGTCGTTCCCGTTAATCCAAAAAATCCTTTAACTTTTTGCTTCGGCTGGGATGGCGTAACTTGCGCAGGGCTTTTGCCTCAATCTGCCGAATCCGTTCCCGGGTCACCTTGAATTCGCGTCCCACTTCCTCCAGCGTGCGGGATCTGCCTTCCTCCAGCCCAAAACGCAGGCAAAGGACCTTTTCCTCCCGCGGGGTCAGCGTATCCAGAACCTCGGCAAGCTGCTCTTTGAGCAGGGTGTGGGAGGCGGCGTCCGCCGGGGCGGGCGCGTCGTCGTCCGGAATAAAATCGCCCAAGTGGCTGTCTTCTTCCTCGCCGATGGGCGTTTCCAGCGACACCGGCTCCTGCGCCACCCGCATGATTTCGCGCACCTTTTCCACCGGCATGTCAAGCTCCATCGCAATGTCGTCCGCGGACGGCTCGTGCCCGGTGGCATGCAGCAGCTGGGAACTGACCTTTTTGACCTTATTGATCGTCTCCACCATATGGACCGGAATACGGATGGTCCGCGCCTGGTCGGCTATGGCGCGGGTTATGGCCTGGCGAATCCACCACGTGGCATAGGTGGAAAATTTGTACCCCTTGGTATAATCGAACTTTTCCACGGCTTTGATCAAGCCTAGGTTGCCTTCCTGGATCAAATCCAAAAACTGCATGCCGCGGCCCAAATACCGTTTGGCAATGCTGACCACCAGCCTTAGGTTTGCCTCGGAAAGCCGCTTTTTCGCTTCCTCGTCCCCGTCCGCAATGCGGATTGCCAGGTCGATTTCTTCCTCCGGCGTCAGCAGGGGAACGCGGCCGATTTCTTTCAGATATACCTTAACAGGGTCGTCGATGGCGATATTCTCGGCGGCGGCCGCCGCCTGGCCTTCCTCGGTGCTTTCTACGGCAAACTGGATGTCGTCCAGCGGCGGATCAAAATCTTCCACAATCTCTACGCCCTGGCTTTCGAGCGTATCGTAGAACTTCTCAATCTGCTCCGGATCGAAATCCAACTCCCCAAGGGCATCCAAAATTTCCTTGGTGCTTAACTGCCCTTTGGCCTTTCCCATTTCGATCAGGTCTTTAATCACGGTTCTTTTATCCGGTGCGCTCATTCCAATTCCCCCTACATTTTCCGCTTCTTTAACTGCTCCAGGTATTTTACAAAGTCCGCGTCACTGCCCGCCGCAATCTGTTCCTCGGTAGGCTTTTCAGATTCTTGCAGAATGACGCTAATATAGTCGTTTTCCGCTTCGATGGTATTTTTTTGATCGTTTCCCTTCACAAGGATTTGCGCGATCCGGCCCATCTCGTCTATCGAATAGTCCTGGGAATAGCTATCGATTCCAACTTGCCTGCCCTCTGTAATCCAGCGTACTGTCTTTTCGTATACGCCTCGGTTAAAGGCGGTGCTGAACTTGTCTGCCGGGAGCTTCTGGGCGACGGCATCGGCACGGTCTGGGTTCCGGACCAAATACGAAATGATGGATTCTTCCGCCAGCGCCGCACGCATATTTTTACCCCTTTGCGGGTTAATATGATCTTTTTCCCCCGTCAACTGCCGCTGCACCTGGCGAATTTCGTCTTTTTGCTGGGTTTTCTCCCGCTTTTTCCGCAGCATAGCGATCTGATGCAGCAGCGTGGCTTTTTCCACCTGGAATTCCGCCGCCAGCCTGCCGGCGTAAATATCCTGTTCGATGGGGTTTTGCAAACCCGCCAGCAGTTCCGCCGCCGCGTTCAGGTAATTGACCCGCCCGTCCGGCGTGGAAACCCGGTATTGCCCCCGCAGCTTCTGCAGGCGGTAATCCACGTCGTTGCCGGATGATTCCAGCAGCATTTTAAACCGCTCCGGCCCTTTGGTTTTAATAAACTCGTCTGGGTCTTTTCCCTCTGGGATGGAGAGCACCCGAACCTGCAGCCCCGCGTTTTTCAAAATGGGGATGGCCCGCGCCGTCGCGCGCTGCCCGGCCCCGTCGGCGTCGTAGCAAATAACCGTTTCTTTGGCGTAACGGGCGATCAGCCGCGCCTGTTCGGGTGTCAGCGCCGTACCCAGGGACGCCACCGCCGTTGTAAAACCGGCCTGGTGAAGCGAAATAACGTCCATATATCCTTCTGCCAGAATGACCTGTTCGCTGCCGGCATTTTTTGCAAAGTTCATGGCGAACAAGCCGGAACCTTTATTGAAAACCAGTGTCTCCGCCGTATTCAGGTATTTGGGCTCCGCTTTTTCCATAACCCGGCCGCCAAACCCGATAACATTGCCCCGCAAATCGATAATGGGAAACATGACCCGGTTGCGGAAACGGTCGAAAATACCGCCGCTTTTCCGTGGGGTGGCAAGGTTTGCCTGCACCAGTTCCCGTTCGGAAAACCCCTTCCCCCGCATAAAGTCGCAAAGCCCTGTCCAACCTTCCGGCGAATAGCCCAGCCCAAAATGCCGGATGGTTTTGTCGGAAAGCCGCCTGCCGCGCAAGTATTCCAGCGCCTTGGCACCAGGCGGGCTATCGAGCAATTTATGGTAGTAGCGGGCGGCTTCCCGGTTTGCTTCCAGCAGCCGGAGTTTGACCTTTGCAAGCCCTTCGTCCCCCTGGTTTTGGGCGGGAACCTCCATGCCGGCCCGCTGGGCCAGGAAACGCACCGCTTCCATATAATCCAAATTTTCGATCCGCCGGATGAAAGTAATGACATCGCCGCCGGCACCGCAGCCGAAACAGTAAAAAGAATCGTTTTCCGGATAGATCATAAAAGACGGCGATTTTTCGTTATGAAAGGGGCATAACCCCGCCATATTGCGCCCGCTCCTGCGCAGGTTGACATAGGCGGAAACCACGCTTTCAATGTCGTTGCGCGCTTTTAAAGTTTCTAAAAATTCCGCCGGCAAGGGCATTCGTATGACCATCCTTTCGCACGGGCTGGGGCGTGTTTTGCCGTTTTATTCTGCAAAGCCGCGGTCCATCCAACATTATAACCGGGTCCATGCTTTGGGAACCGCCAGGCTTTCGAATACCTGGATGGCGAACCGGTCGCTCATCCCGGCGATATAATCGCAAACCGCCCGGTCCTCGCCTTCCTGCGCCGCAATCCGGCGCAGTTCCTCCGGCAGCAGGCCGATATTGCTCCGGTAATGGCTGTACAGCCGTTCCACCAGGCCCGGCACCTTGGTTTCCTCGCTTTTGGCTACCGGATTGCGGTAGACGGTTTCGAACATAAAGGCATGCAGCCGGTCAAACGCTTCCGCAACCGCCGGCTCCATGGCGATTACGCCGGGGCCGGACCTGCTGACAATGGAGCGGATTAACGTATCGATCCTGGCGGACTTGTGCCCGCCCAGCACCGCGCGGATTTCCCGGGGAATCGCGTCGTGGCACAGCACTCCCGCCCGCTCGGCGTCGTCGATATCGTGATTGATATAAGCGACACGGTCCGCAACGCGGACCACTTGTCCTTCCATGGTGACCGCCTCGGTCCCGGCAGTATGGCGAAGAATGCCGTCCCGCACCTCGAAGGTCAGGTTCAACCCCTTGCCGTCTTTCTCCAGCAGTTCCACCACGCGAACGCTTTGTTCATAATGGCGGAAACCGAAAGGGCAGATGGCGTCCAGCGCCCGTTCCCCCGCGTGGCCGAAGGGCGTATGCCCCAAATCGTGGCCCATGGCGATAGCCTCGGTTAAATCCTCGTTCCAACCCATGCAGCGGGAGATGGTGCGGGCAATCTGGGAAACCTCCAGCGTATGCGTCAGCCGTGTTCTGTAATGGTCCCCCTCTGGCGACAAAAACACCTGCGTTTTGTGCTTGAGGCGGCGGAAGGACTTGCTGTGCAAAATACGGTCCCGGTCCCGCTGGTAGCAGGTGCGCAGGTCGCACTCCTCCTCCGGCAGCACCCGGCCCCGGCTGTCCTTTGAAAAGGCCGCGCCCGGCAGCATAAAAGTTTTTTCCCACTGCTCTGTCCGTTCCCGGGCCGTCATACCGCCACCGCCTTTCTCATCCCAAATCGCGACACGCAGATAAAAAACGAGAGTTTTTGTCCATCTTTAGGTTCATATGTAATATACGACAAAATCGGAAAAAATCCTTCTTTCTTGGGAAAGAAATTTTTGTTATTGAAGCATATGGCGCAAAATCCCATAACATACCTTTCCATGAAATGAAAAAGGCCCGCGGCTATAGCCGCAAAAAGCGCTGGCCCAGCCATTCCGCGGCGGCCTGCCCGTTGGTGGCGTCGGCCAGCTTTTGCGTAAAGGCAGGCACATTTTCGGGCAGCAGATGGAAACGAACCGCCACCCGTTCGCCGAACAACGTTTCGTCCACCGAACCGCCACAGCCGGGCAGCAATGCCTGCACCGCGCCGTACTGGGCGTATTCGCACACAATTTTCCCTTCCAGACAGCGCGCCATAACGGCTACGCCCGCCTGCTCCAGCGCCAGAGCGGCGCATTTGGAGTAGGCGCGGACCAAACCGCCGGCGCCGAGCAGGATACCGCCAAAGTACCGGGTCACCACCACAGCCGCGTCCACCACGCCGTTCTTGGTCAGCACCTCCAGCACCGGAAGGCCCGCCGTACCTTGGGGTTCGCCGTCGTCCGAGTGGCGGAGTTTGCTTCCCTCCCGCAGCACATAAGCGTATACGTTATGGGAAGCGTCCCGGCGCCCGGATCGGATCTCCTGTACAAAGGCCACCGCCTGCTCCTCGGTTTGGACAGGCCGGATATGTCCGATAAACCGCGACTTTTTTTCGATCAGTTCGGCTTCGGCTTGCCCGCCGGCTGTCCGGTATTGTTCCGCTTCCATGGATATAACCGCCTTTCGTAAAAGGTTGCAAATCCGGCCGCGTCCTTGTGGGCGGCTGGCAAGGGAAACCCCTTTTTCCGCGCCGGCCGGACATGATTCGCGATATTTCCCAGGTATAAAGAAAAAAGGGAGCGGCGCTGACACGCGCCGCCCCTCTTTACAAGCGAGCCCATTCGCCGGGTTATTGATCCTGCAGGCCGAAACGCTTCTTAAACCGGTCCACACGTCCGCCCGTATCCACGAGTTTCTGCTTCCCGGTGAAGAAGGGGTGGCACTTGGAACAAATTTCCACGTGGATATCCTTCTTGGTGGAACTGGTGGAAATCACATTGCCGCAAGCGCAAGTAATGGTAGTTTCCTCATATTTGGGATGGATGTTCTCCTTCATGATTGTCACCTCTTTCGGCAGAGCCATACGTTAACGTTCTGATTTTAGCACAAGGTTTCCCAAAATGCAAGTAATTTCTTATGAAAAAGATTTTAACCCATTGTCCGGCGGCAGCGACAGCGCGCGGCCCAGCGAAAAAGCGTACAGGATCTGTTCTTTTACCGGCTTGTGCAGGCAATCGCGCATCGCCGTGGCATACAATGCCATCTGCCCCGCATACCGGTCGAAAAACGATTGTTCCGCGGAAAAGCGGTCGGTTTTGTAGTCGATCAGCACCAGCCCATCCGGTTCTTCCAACACACAGTCCGCCACGCCCTGTACCACGACCGACTCGCCGCTGTCCTCGGCCACGGCCGGATCGAATTGCGACGCCGGCACCTGTATGGTAAACCGCAGTTCCCGGTGCATGACCGGGGCGGCAAAGATCCGGCGGGCCAGCGGGCTGCCAAAGAACGTTTGCAGCCTGGAAAGCTCGATGCTTTCCCCTTCCTCGCGCGTTAGATACCGCTGAGCAACCAGGCGGGCGAGTTCCGCCGCCGGATCCCGCCGGGCCTCGCGGTAATCGGCAAACTGCATGTATTTATGCAGCGCCGTTCCCTTTTCCGCCGCGGTCAGCCCGTCCCGCAGCGCAAAGCTCGGGCGGGCGGCGGCCGCGTATTGCTTTTGGGCCGACCGCCCGGCCAATTCA
>CABQAC010000130.1 GCA_902462035.1 uncultured Eubacteriales bacterium | reverse complement strand
GTTTGCGCAAGCGCCGGGGGCTGTAAAGCCCCCGGCGCTTTTTTGCCGCTTAAAACGATTTGGCGCTGAAAAATAAAAATAGGAAAATGGGCGCAAGCGGCATGAACCTTAAAAACAGCGGCAATAATACGAACGGAGGTGATTATAAATGAGCCCGAAAGAATTGCTGTATATCGAGGATGCCCTGGGCCACGAAAAGTTTTTAAAGCAACAGTGCCAGGAGGCGGTCCAAAACCTGCAGGACCAGGAACTGAAAAACTGTGTGGAACAGATGGCGGCCAAACACCAGCAAATTTTTGACCAGTTTTACGGATTGGTATAACGCGGACGCGAAAGGGAAGGAGGCATTAAAATGGATGATAAGTGCATTATGGAAAACATTTTGCTGACCACAAAGGGTGTGTGCGATTTGTACCTGCACGGGGCCATCGAGTCCGGCACCGCCAATGTCAATTCGGCGTTTGACAAGGCGCTTCAGGATTCTTTGTGCATGCAGGACGATATTTACACCAAAATGGCGGGCAAGGGCTGGTATACCACCGAACAGGCGGACCAGCAGAAGATGCAGCAGGTAAAGCAGAAGTTTTCGGGCCAATAACCCGCTGGCAGAGGACCGAATAAAAACATGGGGTCAGCTGCCCCGTTATAATGGAAGATCAGATGCAATATCAGCATCTGATCTTTTTTTATGTGAGTAATTTTTCGTTGCTTTACAGAACGAAAAAATTTTCATGCTATATGATGTTATAAATGTAATTAATTTTCAATTTTGGTTGACCTGATATAAATCGAATGATAAAATATAATAAAAGAAAAATAATAGAAGGAGATGATTCCCGTGTGGAGGAATAAATGGTAAAAACTGTTATCAAGTGGTGCGTTTTCCAACGAAAATATTAGGGAAGCGAGGGTGTTCTGTGAAAAAATGGATTGTCTTGCTTCTGGTTTTTGTTGTCGCGCTTTCTTCCTGTGCCCAAGGGCCGGTCCGGCAGGAGACGTATGGCGGAGTGCCGTGTCCCATTGAGGAGATCAATTGGGGAATGTCGGAGGCGGAATGCTTATCGGCATTGGGCATCTCCGCGGATGGAGTGGAGCGGCAGGAAATGAGCGGCGAAACGGCCCGCGGGCCGTTTCAGGAAGTGAATCTAGCGTTGCCCGATACGATAAAGATTCTGGGATTAACGGCGACCGTAACATTATCTTTTTTTGAACAATATCAAAATTTGCAGGTGGGTTTGATAGGAATCACCCTGAATTTTGGGACGGATGTCGATGAAACGGCCTTTCAAAAGTCCGTAGAGGAGAAGTTGTGCCCAGATTTGGAACTGCAAAATTTTACCTGGAAATCGGAAAAAACACTGGCAGATATACCGCATGAAATCGTGGAGGAGTATTTTATGCGGAATAGCGGAAATGACGCGGAACGAAGCAGGCCGCTTGGAACCATTTCCATGGAACCCAAATCGGTACGGGGACAGACGCTGCTGAATATCCAAAACGCTCCGGCGGTCATTATGGCGAAAGCCCAGGAAAAACAGAATACAGACGCTTCAAAATAGGAGGGATCAATGAATGAAAAACAAGAAAGTTTTGTTCCCGAGAAGGCTAATTTCCTGTGTGTTGACTGTATTAACGCTTGCCGTTTCGTTCACAGCTGTAAGCGCGGAACAGCCAGAATCGCCGTACATTATCGAGCGCGTTCGGTATTTGGTGGCGACAGATACCAATACTCTTTTGCAAGCGCTGAATGAACCATTTCGTCAAGACGGCGATAGGAGCCGAATGTTAATCGATCCGTCAGGAGAAGGTTATATTGACCAGATTAAAAGTGTAACGTACTATTCGGACGGTTCACAGACGATTGAGCGTGTCCGAAACGCGATTGGGATATATAGAAGCGATCCTCCTGAAATTATCATACCGGACGACTTAATTGGACCGTATAATGGTACCAATTATAAAAACCTAAGCTGGAAGAATATTTTTGTGAACATTCAAACAGATTATCAAACTTGGACGGAGAATCCGCCGCAGATCGTCGGGGGCGCTTTATACGGAAGAATTGTAAGTTGTACCGTAACTCTTTTGGGGGATCAATACCCAGGTCATATGGCGACCAAATTGGAAATGGGAATATGGTCTCGCCAATATATTTGGGAACCTACAAAGGGATGTTCTGCCGCATATTCCTATCCGTCCTCGCAACAACCTTATACGTTATATAACTCTGACCAAACCATTTACAAAGAGATTGGAGAATATAATTTCGATATTTATAGCAAAGTGGCGGTTACTTTTGATGATGGTAAAGTTTTGCAACTGGAGATTCCTTATCCATGGCGTACTTGACGCGTCAGGTGCGCCATGGATTGAAAAAGTTAATCGGTTAGCAGAGGCAAAAACCGCAGAATGATATTATGGGTTGCCAGGGCATTGAACAGCACCCCCAAAGTTAGACAGTATGGTATACTGAAACTAACCGAGGGGGTGTTTTTATGCCTTTATTCCGCCGCGCGTTACGGGGCGGTATTGGGGTTGCGTTCCTTAAATTTTTGCAGCAGCAAAATAAACGCGTCCAGCTCTTCGTCGGTCAGGGTTTCTAGCAATTGGGCCGCCTGGCGGACCTTTGTGGGGTTGTGCAGGTTCGGATCGAAAAATTCTTGGGGCGTAATCCCAAAGTAATCGCAAATTTTAAAGAACTGCCCCATTTTGGGAAGCGCGCGCCCTGAAAGAATCGAATTGATATAGCCATTGCTGTTACCTAAAGAATAAGAAATAGAGTACGCAGAGACATCTTTTTGGGTCACCAATTGGGTTAAACGTTCACGTAAAAACTGTGCGCCATTTGTGATACACGGTTCTTCCGAATTTTTGTCATCTTTCAAGACTTCACCCCCCCTACAAATAAATATGTTATATTGATTTAAATGAAGATACATTGAAAATAATTTATTGTTAATGTTATTTTCCGTTGAAATATGTAATTAAATACACTATAATTTTGATAGAAGATAAAAAAATATAATTAAATTAGGAATGGGGGCTGTTGCATGGATTTTACCGATTTTCAACTGCCGTCCTTTGCCCAGGATCCCAAGGCGAGACAGGCCAGTCAAATCATGATTGCCTCCCGCGCGCAAAACGTCTGTATTGACGCTACGCCAAACGAAATTGCCGAATTGGCCAGCCAGTACGACCTGAACCTATTCCAGACCATGCTGTATTACACGTTGGAGCGAATGGTCAAAAAAAACGGGAAGCGCGGGTTTGTTTTAACCGAGCCAAACAGGCTGTCTGCCGCCGTTGGGCAGGTATTGCTCACGCTGCAGGCGGACTATCCCATTCAAATTTACGCCGTATGCCGCAGCGCGCAGCCTTTTTCGTATACCCACCGGCGGCTGCGCAAATCCTGCATCGCCCAGCAATACGTCAACCTGGCAAGGAGCGCGGGCGGCGCCTACGGCCTTTACAAAACGGCCTGCCCACCGGCGCTTTACGGGCGCCACCTAGCCCAGTGCTGCGCGTCCCTGGCCGCTTGCTGCGGCAGCGAGCCCGGCCCTGTTAATCAGGCGGTGCGGCGGGCTTTTGTGCAGGCGGGCGCCTATCCGTCCGACCTGGTTTCCCTTTACCTTCGGAACGAGTAACACCCCAATAAGCGGCAATCCGTGCTGCCTCCTGTTTTGGCGCATCGTGTGAAAAATCAACACGCCGAACCGGTTTTTTGTGGAATTTGCGGCCGAAAGTCATGAAACTACTAGACATCCCCCCGTTTGGGAGATACAATGAAGAAAAAACCATGCGTTTTGCGCAAAGGAGAGCGGACAGGATGGATAAACCAGATATCAAAAAAATCGTTTCCCGCGCCGACCTGCACTACCAGGGAACGGCCAAACGCAGCGAGGGCGGGCTCCCGCTGGGCAACGGCGTGATGGCGTCGCTGGTATGGACCTCCCCAACGGCAATCAAGATGCAGGTCAACCGCTGCGACGTGTACGGCAACGATAGTTATACCAACAGTTTTAACGACCGCCACACCGACTATGGCTACGGCTGCGCTTTTGTGGATATCGACTTCGCCAACTATTCCGACGACCTGTTTGGGCCGGATACGGTGCAGCACCTGGATTTATACCGGGCAAAGGGCACGATCCAGACAGCCGAAACCAAAACCTCCTTTTTCGCCTGCGAAGGGCTGGACGCCTTCTGCTTTACGGTTGAAGACGGCCGCAAAGCGCCCGAAAGCATTTCCATCAAGCTGAAAAACCTGCGGGATATGGAGGTTCAGCACAACAGCCATCTGGCGGTTTCGTCTTTTAAAGTGATCGACGACGTCATCGTGCTGACCCAGACCTTTACCGAGGACGACTATTACTGCGCCAGCGCCGTTGCCGTCAAGGTGGTTGGCAAGCCCGCCAAGGTGCGGTTTAACAACGAATCCGGCGGCGAGCATTTTGGGGTGGAAGGCCGCCATGTGCCCGTGTTGGGCATGGAGACCGAGCGTGAAATCCGCCTGTGCGTGGAGCCCACGGCCGGGGAATTCGACATTTACGTGGCCAGCTACGCCACCTTTGACCGCACCCGCGACGTGCCCGAAACCGCCGCCGGCATTGCCACCCGCGCGGCGCTCATCGGCAAAAAGCAGCTGCAGGAGCAAACCGAAAAGGTATGGGCCGCGTTCTGGGAAAAATCCTACATCGAACTGTGGGGCAACAGCGACGCGGAGCTGGTGGAGACCCATTACCAGTACTTTATGTACGTGATGGGCGCGTGCTCCAAAAACGGAAAATACCCGCCCAACTACGGCGGCATGCTGTTCCTGACCCGGGGCGACCCGCGGCTTTGGGGCGCCATGCAGTGGTGGAACAACCTGTCGCTGTACTATAACCCCATTATGGCGTCCGGCCATTACGAGCTGGTCATGCCCTATTTTTCCATGTACAATCTGATGCGCGACCGGCTGCAGATTTACGCCAAGCAGCAATGGGACAGCGAGGGTCTTTTTATCCCCGAAACCATGGGATTTGACGGGCCCGAGGTGCTGCCCGACCATTTGGCCAAGGAAATGAGCGACCTGATGCTGGAGCGCAAGCCCTGGAGCGAAAAAAGCGAGGAGTTTTGGAAACTGGCGCTGAAAAAACGCCCCCACGAGGCGCGCTGGAATTTTATCGGCGTCAAGTACTGGGAAAAAGGCGAGCTGAAGGTGAAGGACCGCGGCCTGTATGCCGCCGTGACCCATATGATGGGCAGCCAGGTGGGCGTGGCTTATACCTTCTGGGAATACTACCAGTATAGCGGAGATAAATTATACTTAAAGGAAAATGGATATCCCATCATCAGCGGGATCGCGGAGTTCTTCCGCAATTATAAAAACATCCGCCTGGACGAGGACGGCCGCTACCATATCTACGGCACCAACTGCGGCGAAAACTACTACGGCTCCAAGGACTCGATGGAATCCCTGCTGGCCATGCATGCCATTTTCCCCATGGCAATCCGCGCGGCGCAGGAGCTTGGGGTGGACGAGGATAAAATTCCCCTGTGGCAGGAGATGCTCGACAAGCTGGCGCCCTTGCCCACCACCGCGCACCCGGACTTTAAAAACGACGCGTTCGACAAGGAAAAGCCCGTGTGGGTCAACGCGGTGGGCACTTACGAAATCAGCGCCCACGACCCCACCGACCATTTCATTGCCAGTATCTTCACGAACCCCGCCCGCTTCTGCGACATGTGTACCCAGGAAACCCAGTACACCGACCCGGACCTGTACCAGACCGGCCAGCGGTGGATGGATATGAAGATGAAACAGAACAGCCCTACCAGTGTGGAGATGGTTTCGGAAATGTCCAGCGCCGGGCGCGTGCTGGCCCACCTTGGCAAGAAAAACGAGATGGGCGCCCAGATCGTGAACCAGCTCAACTGCATCAATGCGGATTTGGAATACTGCAACTACAGCGACAACGGGCGGACCCCGGTGTTCGAAAACCGCCTGACCTCCCGCGAAGGGGTCAACGCCATGAGCGCCCAGCGGCTGGGCAACTGCGCCACCGCCATTCAGCAGGGACTGCTGCAATCGGCCGGCGGCAGCCCGGAAAAAGACGGCGTGCTCCATTTGTTCCCCGCGCTGCCCGACGGGTGGAATGCCCGCTTTAAGCTGTTTGCCAAGGGCGGTTTCCGGGTGGAAAGCGAATGTGTGGACGGCAAAATCGGCCAGGTATCCATTACGTCCGACCTGGGCAATACCCTGCGGGTGCGCTGCCCCTACGAAAAGGGGATGACCGTTTCGGTCAACGGCGGCAAAGCGGTCAAGGCCGGTTCGGAACTTTTGGAGATGAATACCCAAAAGGGCGATGTGATTACCCTGCGCGCCTTATAAAAAACAATTTGTCAAAAAAGGCCCGCGCCATC
>CABQAC010000129.1 GCA_902462035.1 uncultured Eubacteriales bacterium | reverse complement strand
GGCGGGGCCTGCGGCTGTTTTTTGCCATTTATGCTACCGTTGCAGCTCGTTCCGGCGCCCGTGCGGGAAAGGCGTTCGTACGGCAGCCAGTCCTAAAATTGTATAAGCCAAAACCTGGCCATACGCTGCCAGAGCGATGAAATGATCCACCGGCGCTCTGTTCATTTCGCCTATTCTTTGCTATAATAAGGAAAATACAACCGTGGGGGGATTGAAAAAATGATCAGGCTATTTGAAACCAACCGCATCCGGCAGGTGCGGGAATTGGATGGCGTGTGGGATTTTGCCGTATGCTCCGCGTCCGGCGGCAAAGGAAAAGAGTTCCGGCTGGCCGTGCCAGGCAGCTGGGAAATGAACCCTGCGTTGTGCAACTACCGTGGCAAGGGCGTTTATGAAAGGGAAATCGTGCTGGAACGGGAAACCAACCTGCGTTTCAATTTTTACGGCGTCAGCCACACGGCGGATATATATTTCGACGGGAACCTTGTGGGGCACCACTACAACGCTTACACCAGGTTCGACGTCGTCATTCCCCACGCATCGGCGGGAACGCATCGTTTGGCGGTAGAGGTGACCAATGCCTTTGGGCCGGAATCCGCCCTGCATGTGGTCAACGACTATTATAATTACGGCGGCATTACCCGGCCGGTGGCCTTAGAATTGCTGCCCGATGTATACATCGACCTGCTCCAATTCATGCCCCGCTTGGAAGGCGGCAACTGGAAGGCCTCTGTCCGCGCAACGCTCAAAAACTTGGCCGGGGCACCCTGGCGCGGCGCGTTTTCGCTGGGGGTTGCCGGCAAAAACCTAACATTCTCCGTTACGCTGAACCCAGGAGAAAACATGGTGGAAAAGGAACTAGCCTTTGACGGCGTGGATCCTTGGTCTGCGGAACATCCCAAGCTGTACGCGTTAGAAGCGACCCTGCTTGAGCAAGGCAAACCGGTGGACGATCTGATCGACCGGGTCGCCTTTCGCCAGGTCCAGGTTTCCGGCCGGGATTTGCTTGTCAACGGCAGCAAGGTCCGGCTGCACGGCTTTAACCGGCACGAAGACCACCCCATGTTCGGCTGCGCCATCCCGGTGCCGCTCATGGTACAAGATTTAGAGCTGATCCGTGCCACCGGCGCGAACACCATCCGCACCAGCCATTACCCCAATGACGCCCGTTTTTTGGATTTATGCGACGAGATGGGCTTTTATGTGTGGGAGGAAAGCCACGCCCGGGGCATGAGCGAAGAACGAATGAAAAACCCGAACTTTGTCCAGCAGTCCCAAGAATGTATCAACGATATGGTGCGCGATCATTTTAATCATCCCTCTATCGTGCTTTGGGGAATCTTGAACGAAGGCGCCAGCGGATCCCCCTACGGCCGCACCCATTACGAGATGCAGTTCAAGCAGCTCAAAGAGCTTGATCCTTCCCGTCCACGCACCTTCGCAAGCTGCTGCTATTTTAAGGACATGTGTCTTGACCTGGTAGACGTCGTTTCGTTTAACATTTATCCCCTTTGGTATTTCGACGAGGAACCCGGTCCCTATCTTGCGCAAATACGGGAATGGATCGAAGGCGCGGGCGGCGCGGGCAAGCCGTTCATCATCAGCGAAATCGGCGCGGGCGCCATTTACGGCTACCGCACGCCGCTCAAGGTCAAGTGGAGCGAGGAACGACAGGCGGAGATTCTGGACGCGGTTATGTCCGCCTATCTGCCCCTAGAGGATCTGACGGGCTTTATCATCTGGCAGTTCTGCGATTGCCGTATCCACGAAGAGGATAACCGCTTTAACACCCGGCCTAAAACCCAAAACAACAAGGGAATTGTGGATGTTTACCGCAGGCCCAAGCTGGCCTACGACGTGGTGCGAAAGCACTTTTCCAAGTCCTGAAAATATCGTCAAAAAGGGAAAGCCGCATTGGTTGCGGCTTTCCCTTTATTCTATATTTATAGGCCCTCCCTCTAAGATAATCCCCCCCTCTGTGCCGCTGTGACGGTGCCCGCAATTCTTAACATGCGGCAAGACCGTACCGAGGCCATCTTCATTCCACTTATACTGTATTGCCATTTTGGGATATCAACCTTTTTTATTATTTCGATTTTGCAAGCGTTTATGGAACCGAATCGCTTTTTCCATTGCCGTTCATCCGCTCCAGGTACATCTGGTAAATTTCGTTGTCCCGCAAAAAATGGTTCAGCAGTTCCAGCCGGTCCACTGTTGTATGGTCCATAAAATGCTCCACCTGCTCTACAAGCTCCAACTGGCTGTCGGACCGGTTCAGGATGGTAAAAAAATCCGCCAGCACCTCGTGCCGGTGCAGCAGATACCCTCCCAGCCGCCACCCCGTTTCGCTGGGCTTGACAATACCGTATTTTTCAAATTCCACCAAGCCCGCCTCCTTTAAATGCGCTGCCATTTTGGAAGCGGACGAAGGCTTGACATGGAGCTGTCGGGATAACGTATTGATACGGATGTAACCGTATTCCCGGCAGTGCCGGCAGATCATTTCCAGGTAATCCTCCATCGATTCGGTCAATCCGCCGTCCTTTTGCGCTTTATAGCCCGCCGGCGTATGAAAGCCGTTTTCCGGTAAGGCGTTCATTTTGTTCACCTGCCTTTCTGGCGCCGGCAACCGCGCTGTTTTTACGGCGCAGGAACCAAAGCCCTATCAGACGCATATGTTAGGGCAAAGAAACACATTTGGACTCTGCTAAAAGGTTATGATAAGGAGAGCGTCTTTATGAATTCGCTTGTTGAAGATAAACGGCCCCTAAGCCGCCTGCGGGAAGGCGAAATCGCCAAGGTCAGCGACCTGCTGTCGGTTGGAACCATGCGGCGCAGGCTGCTGGATATTGGTCTGGTAGAGGGAACCGAGGTGGAATGCGTACAGAAAAGCCCGGCCGGGGATCCGGTGGCTTATCTGATTCGCGGCGCCGTAATCGCCATCCGCTCGGAGGATTCTTCCAACATTCTGGTGTCCTAATGCAAAACGGGCGGGTGCCGGTTCAAAAAGGACCGCATGCCGCCCTGCTTTTTTAGAGTCCAATTTTCCCATTCAGCATAACATGAATTAGCGAAAATTCTGAGAAATACGAGGTGTTGCCAAGTGGGCTTAACGGTGGATTCCGTCGGCCGCAAAGCGGTGGACGACGGGCTTGTAATTGAAAAGGAAAACGAAAGCGACCGCGTCGTAGCGCTTGCGGGGAACCCGAACGTGGGCAAAAGCACGGTGTTCAACGGCCTGACCGGCATGAACCAGCATACGGGCAATTGGCCGGGCAAGACCGTAACCAATGCGCAGGGCCGCTGCTGCCACAACGGCAAGGATTATATCATGGTAGACATACCAGGCACCTATTCGCTGATGGCCCATTCCGCGGAGGAGGAGGTCGCCCGGGATTTCATCTGTTTTGGCAACCCGGACGCAGTGGCGGTGGTATGCGACGCCACCTGCCTGGAGCGGAACCTGAACCTCGTACTGCAAA
The DNA here is from genome assembly GCA_902462035.1 of uncultured Eubacteriales bacterium. GTDB lineage: Bacteria > Bacillota > Clostridia > Oscillospirales > Acutalibacteraceae > CABQAC01. Next base: position 2,924 of record CABQAC010000129.1, on the reverse strand, counting down.
CCATCGAAATTACCCCGCGGGTGGTCGTCTGCGTCAACCTGATGGACGAAGCGAAAAAAAAGCATATCCGTATCGACTTTGACGGCCTTCAAGAAGCCCTCGGCGTACCGGTGGTGCAAGCCAGCGCGCGCAGCGGCAAGGGATTAACGGAATTGATGGATCAGGTGGATCAGATGATTACATACCCTTGTGATCGCAAACCCATCTCCATCCATTACCTTGCCCCTATCGAATCCGCTATCCAAATCGTCCAGCCGGTGCTTGCGCAGCGGTTTCAGGGCCGCATCAACACGCGGTGGCTATCCCTGCGGCTGTTGGAGGGGGATCTCTCCCTCAATGAATCCGCTTCCCGGTACCTGGGCTGCGCCCTCGGCGAGGAGCAAGAAATCGCCGCAGCGCTGGAAGCAGGCCGGGAGCTGCTTCGGGCAGCCGGTATTACCCAGGACACCCTGCGGGACCGGGTGGTCTCCTGCTTGGTATTGACGGCGGAAAGCGTTTGTTCCGACACGGTTTTTTTCGAAAAGGAGGACTACAATAAAAAAGACCGAAAGCTCGATAAATTCCTCACAAACAAGTGGACCGGCATCCCCATTATGCTGCTTTTGCTGGCCGGCATTTTCTGGCTGACCATTACCGGCGCCAATTATCCTTCCCAGCTGCTTGCTGACGGGCTGTTTTGGGTTCAGGACCGGCTGACCGAATTTTTTCAATGGGCAGGCGCGCCGGAATGGCTGCATGGGATGTTGGTGCTGGGCGTGTACCGCGTACTGGCGTGGGTGGTATCCGTCATGCTGCCGCCAATGGCGATTTTCTTCCCCCTGTTTACTCTGCTCGAGGATTTCGGCTACCTGCCAAGGGTTGCTTTTAATCTGGATAAATATTTCAAAAAAGCTTCCGCCTGCGGAAAGCAGGCGCTAACCATGTGCATGGGCTTTGGATGCAACGCCGCCGGTATTGTCGGGTGCCGGATCATCGATTCCCCCCGGGAACGGCTGATCGCCATGATCACCAACAACTTTGTGCCCTGCAACGGCCGTTTTGCGCAGCCATACAAAGGGAAACTTTGCCCAAAGAGCGGCCGGTCGCTTTTTCTTTACTCGCCGCGCAAAAAAAGATGAAGATCTCCGTCCTCCCAAACGGCGCTTTCCACCATGATCTGGATCAGCGCCCGTTTATCATAGATGGATAAGTTGGAAAAGTTCTCTTTTAAATTTGCCAGAGCGCCCACCGTATTCCCGATTTGCCCTTCGTTCACTGGGGAAGCGTTCCGCTCCGCTTCCATCCTGGCCCGTTCCGCTAACAAGGCGTTCCTTTTCCGGTCAAGCTCATCCATCCGCGCATTGACGCGGCCAACAAACGCGGGCCCCAGCCGGCCCTGCGACAAGCTGTTTACCAGGCGGTCCATTTCTCCGCTGCAGGTTTTGATCCGTTCGTCCAGGCACTCGAAAGGGTTTTCCCGCCCCCGGCATTGCAACAGGCGCCGGTACTTTTCCAGCCGCGCGTAGACCGACGCGCTTTCAACCAAAAAACGCGCCAGGTGGCTGCAGACCGCCTGGTCCGCCAGCTGCCCGTTGATGTTTTGACAGCCGCACAGCGCCGCGCCGCCGCGCAGCTTGCTCTGGCACATGTAATCGAACAGCCCGGGATTTGCTTGTTTACCGGAACGCTGCTTCGAAAACATTTTGCCGCCGCATTTGCCGCAGCGTACCAGGCCGGACAGCAGCGCATAGTCATTGTGCGGCCTGGCGGGCCTTTTCCCGGTTGGAATGTTATCCGCCAAAATATGCTGAACCGCCACCCATTTTTCGCCCGGGACGCGCCCCTCGTGTTTTCCGGCGGCGACAATCCACTTTTCCACGGATTGCCGCGGCGCATGTTTCTTTTTGTAATCACGCTTATTATACGCGAGCAGCCCCCTGCCTTCGCCGCAGTCTTTTTCCGTAAAACAAACGTCGGCGCCCTGCGCTGTAAAATAGTCCAGAGCAGACGCATCCGCTATACAATAGACGGGGTTCTGTAAAATCTGCTTGATTCCCAACAGGGAATAAGGGCGTCCGCTGCGGGAATAGATTTGCTGCCGCATCAAATATCTGCCGACGCCGGATACGCTGTGCAGCTCCAAAAACTTTGCATAAATCACGTCTACGGCTTTCAGTTCCTCTGGGCGGTTTTTCAGCCTGCAGGCGGTTGTCACCTTGCCGTCCAAGATGATTTCCTGCATTTTCTCCGAAGTGTACCCGGTGGGCGTGGTCCCCCCCAGCCAGCGCCCGGTCTTGGCCAGCATCAACATATTATCGCGGACGCGCTCGGCAATGGTTTCCCGCTCCAGCTGGGCAAAAACCGACGCAATGTACATCATCGCTTTGCCCATGGGTTTGGATGTGTCAAATTCCTCTTTGATGCAGACAAAGGAAATATTCCGCGTGTTCAATTCCTCGATGAGCGACGAAAAGTCGCTGACATTGCGGCTGATACGGTCGAGCCGGTAGCAAACCACATAATCCGGCTGATACAGCCGGATATCCCGCAGCATTTGCTGAAACTGCGGCCGGTCGGTGTTTTTGGCCGAAAAGCCCTCGTCCTCATAAACGGTGATGTCCCCGTCCCCCACGGCTGGGTGTTTGGCTTTGATGTACGCTTTGCACATCTCAATCTGGTTTTCAATACTTTCGCCCTTGCCGGTAAAAACAGATTTTCGGCTATAGACAAAGAACCTCATCAGCGCTCACCCTTTTCCGCATAATAGCATTTCGTAAAGGTTTTTTGCACATCCGTGTGATTTGTGTCCATTCATTTTACCGCCCTAAGCCGGTTTCTCGTCCGCCATACATCATACGCGGATCCTTGCGCCTCCATGCGGGCGCAGTCAAGTTTTCGCAGTCCCGCCCGCAGCCGCTTTCCGGTTTGCTTCCGGCTATCGGCGG
>CABQAC010000128.1 GCA_902462035.1 uncultured Eubacteriales bacterium | reverse complement strand
TCCCCGGTGGCTTCCGGCGCGGAAACAACCGGCTTGCCAAATGTTTTACCCGCAAGGGCCTTGGATATCCCCGGCTGGTAATCCAGCGGCACGGTTAGCACCATACAGTCGGAGGACTGCTCGGTGCTGCAGCTATGGACGCTGTAACTGGGGAAAACGGCAGCCTGGCCCTGGTGAATTTCAAAGGAATTGCCGTTGAGCAGAACACGGATGGTACCTTGATAAACATAGGTGATTTCGATGCAGCTGTGAAAATGCGGCAGGCAGCAATTGTCGTGCAATTGCCAGATATCCGGGGATTTCAGCGTATCCCTGTCATATTCATAAAATCCGTTCATACGGCGGTCCTCTCAACTCTGTTAAATCGCGTTTTTCCGTGCAGGCGCTTCTTTGCGAAGACACGGTTTCAATACCATTATATCGAAGCGTTTTACAGGATGCAATTAAATTCCATATCTATGTAAAAAAGAGGGCAAAAGTTTGAAAAAAGCGGTTTGCGCCATTCTTTCAAACGGGAACGCTGTCTTTTTATTTCAGACAAAAGCGGTTCGGATAAGCCGGACAGAACGTCCCAGCCTTCTTACAATGAAAGGAAGATGACTACGATGGAAAAAATCAGAGCGGGTATCATCGGCTGCGGCGGCATTGCCAACGGCAAGCATATGCCGGCCATTAAGCAGGTCAAGGAAATCGAACTGTGGGCATTCTGCGACCTGATTCCCGAGCGGGCGGAAAAAGCGGCAAAGGAATACGGCATGGAGGGAGCAAAATGCTATACCGACTACCGTTCGCTGTTGGAGGATCCGTCGCTGGACGCGGTGTACGTTTGCACTCCAAACCGCTCCCATTCCGAAATTACGGTGGCGGCCCTGCATGCGGGTAAAAACGTGATGTGCGAAAAACCCATGGCCATCAATTATGCCGAGGCGCAGAAAATGCTCCAGGCGGCCAAGGAAACGGGAAAGATTTTGACCATTGGCTATCAAAACCGCTACCGGCAGGATAGCCGGTATTTAAAGCAGGAGTGCGAAGCGGGCGCGCTGGGCGATATTTATTTCGGCCGCGCCAGGGCCATCCGGCGCCGCGGGGTTCCAACCTGGGGCGTGTTCATCAACGAGTACGAACAGGGCGGCGGCCCGCTGATCGATATCGGCACCCACGCGCTGGACCTGACGCTGTGGTGCATGAACAACTATAAGCCCAAATACGCGGTGGGCAGCGTGTTCCATAAGCTCAATAACCAAACGCAGCCCGGCAACATGTTCGGTCCCTGGGATCCGGATAAGTTTACGGTGGAGGACAGCGCTTTCGGCTACATTGTTATGGAAAACGGTGCGGCGATCATTTTAGAGTCCAGCTGGGCAATCAATTGTTTGGAGATCGGCGAAGCGATTACCATGCTGTGCGGTACGGAAGCGGGCGCCGATATGTACGACGGGCTGCGCATCAACGGTGTAAAACACGATACCCAGTATATTTTAAAGCCGGAATTTCAGTCGGGCGGGGTAGATTTTTATACCGGAGAAACCCCAGACGCCCCAGTGCTGGAACAGAAAACCTTTGCCAACGCCGTACTGGGCAAGGGCAAGCTGACGGTGCTGCCGGAACAGGCCGCGGTGGTTACCCGGATTTTGGACGCCATCTATGAATCGGCCAAAACCGGCAAACCCGTTTATTTTGACTAACGCCGCGCCCAAGCGGAGAAAGGGGACAGCAAGCGATGAAATTAGGTGTAATGACCGTCCTGCTGGGGCATATGTCCCTGGACGAGACTTTGCGGTACTTAAAAGGACTGGGTGTCCAGGCGGTGGAGATCGGCTGCGGCGGAACACCCGGCACAGCACACGCCAACGCGATGGAATTTATGAAAGACCGGAAAAAGCTGGACGAATTTAAAGCCACCATCGATCGATACGGCCTGCCCATTTCCTGCCTGTCGGTTCATGGTAACCCAGTCCATCCTCAAAAAGAAATTGCCCAAAGCTACCATGAGCAGTTCGAGGCCGCTGTCTTAATGGCCGAGCAAATCGGCGTGGACACCATTACCGGTTTTTCTGGCTGCCCGGGGGACTGCGAAACCGCAAAATACGCCAACTGGGTCACTTGCACCTGGCCCAGCGATTTCCCCAAAATTTTGGATTACCAGTGGAACGAGGTACTGATACCTTACTGGAAAAGGGAGGCGGAGTTCTGCAAAGCCCACGGGGTGACAAAGATCGCGTTCGAAATGCACCCGGGCTTCTGTGTGTACAACCCCGCTACGCTGCTTCGGCTGCGGGACGCGGTGGGCGACATCATCGGCGCCAATTTCGACCCCTCCCATTTGTTCTGGCAGGGCATCGACCCGGTGGCGGCCATTCGCGCGCTCAAAGGCGCTATATATCATTTTCACGCCAAGGATACTTATATCGACCCGTACCGCACGGCGGTCAACGGCGTGTTGGATACCCAGTCCTTTGAAAAGATGAACGAGCGCTCTTGGATTTTCCGCACGGTGGGCTACGGCCACGGCGAGGAAGTTTGGCGCGCCATCTGCAGCGAATTGCGGCTGTCGGGTTACGACCATGTGATGTCTATCGAGCACGAGGATGGTCTGATGACCACTTCCGAAGGGCTGGAGAAGGCCATCGAGTTCTTAAAAAAGGTTATGATCTTCGAATCGGACAATGTCAACATGTATTGGGCCTGAGCCAAAGTCATCAGGAAGGAAAGGCGGTTATCAAGATGGGACGGACTTTCGCGTTGCAGCTTTATTCCCTGCGCGACCGGGTAGAGGGGGATTTTGCAGGCCAGCTGAAAAAGGTGGCGGCCGTGGGATACCGGGGGGTGGAATTTGCGGGCTTCCACGGCATTCCCGCCAATGAAATGCGCGCGCTGCTGGGTGCGCTGTCCTTGACCCCGGCCGGGTCCCACACGCCGTTGGAGCAGCTGGAAAACGACCTGGACGCGGTCATCGCGTACAACCGGGCCATCGGCACCCAGGCGGTTGTGATTCCTTACGCGGCTTTCGAGACCGAGGCGGATGTGGAACGAATCGTCTCCCTTAGCCGCAAGATTGCGCCGTCCATCCGGGAAGCGGGCATGCGGCTGCTGTACCATAACCATCACCAGGAGTTTAACACCAAGTTCGATGGCAAGCCGGTGCTCGAATTGCTCCGGGACCGCACCGCGCCGGAGGAGTTGGAATTTGAACTGGATATTTATTGGGCGGCCCACGCGGGTTATGACCCGGTTCAGGTCATGCGGGATTTTGGCAGCCGGTGCGTTTACGTCCATGCGAAGGATATGAACAACCGGCAGGAAAAAAAGATGACCGAGGTCGGCACCGGAGTGGTCGATACGGCCGGGGTTCTGGCACAGTGCGACCGTCAGGGAATTCCATGGGTCATTGTGGAACAGGACGAAATCGAGATCGACGAGTACCAAAGCGTCGAAATTTCCTTGCGCAACCTGAGCCGCATGCAATAACTTAAAAAAGGCCCGGTTAAAGCGGCTTGTAAAAAGGCGGAACCAGGAAGTGCGATAATGCTTCGTGCGATTTATCTATTTGTTAAAAATCGGCGGCTTCGATTACTTGTCGAAGCCGCCGATTTTTTATCTTTGGGGCTTTATTCCCTAAACGTTTGTTCCAAAGCAGCCGTGCGGTCAAACGGGATGTTTCGCTTTCCCACAATTGCGTGTGCGATCCGCCGTTTTTCTGCCGCCGTGCTTTAAACGGCGTAAATTTTAGGGTTCCGCCTGCCGCAACCCATTGCGGGCGGCAAAGACAAGCACCATGCTGACCACACAGCCGAATAGCATGACAACCCATGGAATACCGCTGAACCACTCGAACAGCAGGCCGTACATGGACTGGCCGATGGGCATCGCGCACATACATAGGGTGGAAACAAAAGCCCCCATTTTGCCAAGCAGATGGCTTGGCGTCTGCTTTTGCAGGAACGTCTGCGCCGCAATGTTGAACAAAGCCGCGCACCCCATACCAAATACGACGGAACCCAGCAGAACGCCGTAAGAGACAAGCGGCGGAGCGCCCGCAGCCAGGACCAACACGGCTGGCAGCAGAAAAATGACGGTGCCGAACAGGAACAGGTGGGAACGGCGGAACCCAAACCGCTTGGCGGTGGGGCCGGAAAGCAGGCCGCCCAGGATGGAGCCGATGCCAAGCGCCGCTTCGGCAAAACCGTACAATTCGGCGGAAAGTCCCAAATGGACTTTAACCAGATATGGAAGGCCGATGATAAACAGGGCGGCCAAAAAAAGGTTTAAAAGCGCGACGATCAACAACAGCCGGAGCAAAGACATTTTTTCGCGGACAAGGAATCGAACAGCCTCCCGCAAATCCCGCGCCCCTTCCGCCAGCAGGGAAGAACTCCGGGGCGGCGGCGAAAACGGAATGCGCAGAAACAGTTCCATCATCGCGGAAAGAAAGAAGCAGACGCAGCAGACCGGAAGGATAAGGGACAGCCCCCAAAAGCCATACAGCACGCCGCCCAGAACCGGCCCCAGCAGGCCGGCGAGCGCCTGGACCTGTACCACGATGCCGTTGGCGGCCATCCATTGGGACTCCGGCGCCAGGGAGGGGATACTGGCCTGAACCGCCGGCTGGTATATTGCCTGAATCAGCGATAGCAGAATCATCAATACGGTTATGGCGACCAGGTTTCCGCCGTGGGAAAAGAATAGCGCAAACAGCAGGATCAGCGCCGCGGTGATAAAGTCGAGGATCACCATAATCCGCTGGCGGGGCAGCCGGTCGGCCAGCACGCCGCCAATGGGGGACAGAAGGGCGGTAGGGACCATCGAAACGGCTAAAATGCCGCCGAATATTGCGGCGGACCCGGTTGCGTCCAGCACGGCAAGGGAAAGGGCAAACCGCAGCACCGCGTTGCCGAACAAGGAGATGACCTGCCCGATCACCATCAGAGAGAAGTCCCGGTGGAATAATCGTTCGTTTGACATAAGCGCCTCCTTAGCGTGTTTTTGACCTTTCGGAGGAGGTATTCCGCCGGCGAGGAACCCTGGCCGCAGCGACATTTCTTCGTCTTTCGCGTCCTCCGTTTGCGGCGTCCTTATCTTAACGGTAAAGCGCGGTTGCGCGCTACCGCTTTTGCTTTACGCCGCGGCAACCAGCGGTTGAAAATCGAAAAAATGAGGCGGAACGGCATGATATTCCGCTAACGCCATCGTTGGACCGGCATAAAAAAACAAGGGGCGGAATACGCCCCTTGCCGGTATTCTGTTATTGGAATGCTTTTTGAAATGCCTGGTCCAGATCGGCGATCAAATCGTCTGCGTTTTCAATCCCAATAGAAAGCCGGATGGTATTGGGATAAATCCCCGCCTGCTCCAATTCCTTGCCGCTAAGCTGGGAATGGGTGGTGCTGGCCGGATGTATGGCCAGGGACTTGGCGTCCGCCACGTTGGCCAGCAGCGAAAAGATTGACAGGTGGTCGATTAGCGCTTTCGCCTCGGCCTCGCCGCCCCGGATGCCGAAAGTAAAGATAGAACCGGCGTATTTCGGAAAATATTTCTGCGCAAGGCGGTGGTATTTACTGCTTTCCAAGGCGGGATGGCAGACCCATTCCACCTTGGGATGGCGTTCCAAATACCGCAAAACCTTCAAGGCGTTCTCGTTATGGCGTTCTACCCGCAACGACAGCGTCTCCAGCCCTTGCAGGAACAAAAAAGAATGGAAAGGGCTAAGCGACGCGCCGGTGTCCCGCAGCAGAATGACCCTGGCCCGCATCAAAAAGGCTAGGTTGCCGAAGGCTTCGGTGGAGACCAATCCGTGGTAACTGGGATCGGGGGACGTGTAAGCGGGAAAACGGCCGGACGCATTCCAGTCGAACTTGCCGCCGTCTACGATTACGCCGCCGATGCTGGTGCCGTGCCCGCCGATGAATTTGGTGGCGGAATGAACCACGATGTCCGCGCCGTGTTCCAGGGGACGGAAAAGGTAGGGGGTGGCGAAGGTGTTGTCCACCACCACAGGGATCCCACGGCGGTGGGCCAATTCGGCCAAAGGCTCCAAATCCACGATGTTGCCGTTGGGGTTGCCCAAAGATTCCAGGTAGATCGCCTTGGTGTTTTCTTCAATGGCCTGTTCAAAATGGGATAAATCGTCTGGATCCACAAAGGTGGTGCGGATGCCGAAACGGGGCAGGGTATGGGCCAGCAGGTTGTAGGTGCCGCCGTACAGGGTGTTGGCCGCCACAATATGGTCCCCGGATCCGGCTAAATTTTGCAGCGCGTAGGTAATGGCTGCGGCGCCGGATGCGGTGGCCAAGGCTGCGGCGCCGCCCTCCAAAGCGGCCATCCGCTTTTCAAACACATCGGTAGTGGGATTCATGATACGGGAATAGATATTCCCTTCCGCCTGCAGGCCAAACAGTGCCTGGGCATGGGCGCAATCTTC
>CABQAC010000127.1 GCA_902462035.1 uncultured Eubacteriales bacterium | reverse complement strand
TGAGTTGACCCTTCTAGGGCCTGAGCAAACCACTAGTTTACTAGTGGTTATGATTTTAGCGCGGCTACAAAATTGTGATCGAAAGTAACAATTTTGTGATGTTATTTCAATTGAATCATACCAAAACCTATGGTATTCTGAACAAGAAAGCAGCAGGGTCTAGGGTATAAGATACCAGAGGGAAGGGGAGATCTGGTTTGAACATGCGGAAGATTTTTGCAGCAGTGCTGGCTTGCGGCTTGATTTTGGCGTCTGCGTCATGCGAGGGGCGCGACCTTGTTTCTTCGTCTCCTGTGGTATCGGAGCCCCAAGACGTGCTTTCGGTGGCGCCGGTCGTATCGGATACGCCTTCCGTATCGGTTCAGCCGGAATTTATCGACGGTAAGCTGCCCCAGTCCGACGACCGGCTGCTGGAACTGCTTGGGAATATCATGTTGGGCGTTGGCAAGAATTTTGAAGGCGCACCGGACACAATGGGCATACTGGGGGCGCTGTCCTGCGCGGTGGGGGCCGGCGATACGGGGTCTCTTTTAAAGGCCTATTATGGCTTTAAAGACCAGGACGGCAGGGGTGTGGTATTGACCATGGAACAGCTGCGGCAAGTATTTGCGGATGTTTTTACCGCCAAGGTTTTGCCCCCTGTTTTTGCGCTGGACGAAGAACATACGTCTTCCAGCGGCGGCGCGTGGTTCCCCCTTGGGAGCGGGGCGGCCCAGAAGATAAGGATTGCAACGGTCAAACGCAGCAGCCGCGATCCCGACCTGTATTTGGTGACGGTGGAGCAATCCTCTGCCGCCTGCGACCCGGACGTTCAGGGCGATGTCTTTGTGCTTATGGCCCAGGCGGAAGTGCTGTTGCGAACGGCCGAAGATTCCTTTTACGGGTACACGGTCAGCGCGATGCGCAACTATACCATGGCGGGCGGGGAATGACCGCGGTTTTTGGCGGCGCGCTTTTTAAGCGCGCCGTTTTTTTGCGGCCGCTCCTATGAACAACAACGACATTGACAGAAAAGAGCAAGAAGGCTATAATTAGTTTGATAATCTAATTAATGAGGTGCAGTGGTGGACCGATATGCCATACGGTTAAACGAGGTTTTGGTGGATACCTTCCGGTCTGTGCTAAAGGTGGAGGAAAGGTCGATTAAGAATACCGAGAAGATCAATCTTTCCATCAGCGAAATGCATTTGATCGAGGCGGTTGGAAAAGGCGAAGAGGGGCGGAGCGTCAGCGAAATTGCGGCGGCTTTGGGCATTACCCTGCCGTCGGTGACGGTAGCCATCAACAAATTGGTAAAAAAAGGATATGTGCGCAAGACGAAAAGCAGCCGAGACGGCAGAACCGTACTGGTTTCGCTGACCCGCGCGGGCAAAAAGATGCACGCGGTGCACCGCCATTTCCACGAACAAATGGCGCGCCGGGCTACCGCGGGCTTTACCGAACAGGAAAAAAACATCTTAATCAACGGCATCGAAAAGGTCAATGCCTTTTTAAAACAAAAGATAGCCGAGATGGAGGCGTCATGAGCTTTATCATTACAGGCACAGGCAGCTGTGTGCCGCAAATCGTTTTGAACAACGGCATGCTGACAAAGATTGTGGATACGTCGGATGAATGGATTACCACCCGCACTGGGATTAAAGAACGGCGGATCTGCGATACCGAGACCATTACCACCTTGGCGGTAGAGGCAGCCGGGCAGGCGCTTGCGGACGCGGGAGCTGCGGCGGACAGCCTGGATTTAATCCTTTGCACCACCGTGGGCGGGGAGTATTTGACCCCTTCGCTGGCCTGCTTGGTACAGCAGGGGCTGGGCGCAAAATGCCCCGCGTTCGATATTAACGCGGCGTGCTCCGGCTTTTTGTACGCGTTGGAGGTGGCGGCTTCTTTTTTTGATGCGGGAAGGGCGCGGCGGGTCTTGATTGTATCGGCCGAGACCATGAGCCGTTATACCGACTGGAGCGACCGCTCCACCTGCGTGCTGTTTGGCGACGGCGCGGGCGCGGCGGTGCTAGACAAGGGCGACGGGCTGCTTTCTATCGAACTGCACGCGGACGGCGGCGCCGAGCATTTAAATATACCCGCGCCTTCGGGCGCCAATCCCTTTGCCGCGGTCAAAAGAAACGCGCGGCCTTCTTACCTGCATATGGATGGGCCAGAAATTTATAAATTTGCGGTAAGCAACGCAGGCGTAAATTTGGAATCGGTTATCCGCAAAGCGGGGCTGGCGGTCAAAGATATCGCGCTGTTTTTCCTGCATCAAGCCAATCTGCGCATTGTGGACGCCATTATCCGCCGGCTGCGCCAGCCTAAGGAAAAATTCCCCGTCACGGTGAACAAGTACGGCAATATTTCTTCCGCGTGCATTCCCGTCATGCTGGACGAAATGAACCGCGGCGGCAAGCTGCACCGGGGGGACCGGCTGGCCCTGTGCGCCTTTGGCGCCGGGCTTACCACCGGGGCCTGCGTGATCCGCTGGGAGAAATAACCACGGTATTAAAAACGGGGGGAAGTTTAGCCGGGGAATCGTTAAGACAAGGCGCATCGTCCTTGCGCCCCGGCGAACAGAGCGAAAGGGCAATTGATCCCGGTTTTCTACGAAAGGATGGTCATGAAGATGATAAAATCTAATTTGTGCGAATTGTTCGGCGTGGAATATCCGATCCTGCAGGGCGGCATGGCGTGGATCGCCGACGCGTCCCTCGCGTCCGCGGTATCCAACGGCGGCGGTCTGGGTATCGTGTCCGCCATGAACGCTGACGCCGGCTGGGTGCGCAGCGAAATCCGCAAAACCAAGGAAATGACCGACAAGCCCTTCGGCGTGAACATTATGCTGCTAAGCCCCTTTGCCGAAGAAGTCGCCAGGGTGGTCATTGAGGAAAAGGTGGCGCTGGTAACCACCGGCGCCGGTAATCCTTCCAAATACATCCCCGCCTGGCGGGAGGCCGGAATACAGGTGGTGCCGGTGGTGGCGTCCACCGGGGTTGCCAAGCTGGTACAGCGGGCGGGCGCTACGGCTGTTATTGCCGAAGGCGGCGAATCCGGCGGCCATGTGGGAGACCTGACCACCATGGTGCTGGTTCCCCAGGTGTGCGACGCGGTCCGTATTCCGGTGCTTGCGGCGGGCGGCATTGCCGACGGCAGGGGCGTTGCGGCGGCGATGATGTTGGGCGCCCAGGGGGTTCAGGTTGGCACCCGCTTTTTGGTGGCGGAGGAATGTACCGTGCATGAGCATTATAAAAAGCGGGTGCTCAAGGCCAAGGATATCGACACCATTGCCACCGGCAGGCGGACCGGACATCCCGTGCGCTGCCTTAAAACCCCCTTCAGCCGGATGCTGGCCATGAAGGAATTTGACGGCGGCATCACCAACGAGGAATTTGAAAAACTGGGGGTAGGCGCGCTGCGGATGGCCGCTAAGGAAGGCGACGAGCAGCGCGGCTCTTTCCTGGCCGGGCAGATTGCGGCGCTGGTGAACAAGGAACAGCCCGCAGCCGAAATTATCCGCGAAATGTTTGCGGAGGCGGAGGAACTGCTCAAGGGCGCCAACCGGTGGGTCGGTTAGGACGTATTGGGGAAAGGAAGATAGAATCAGAATGGGAAAAACGGCGATTTTGTTCGCAGGGCAGGGCGCCCAGTACCCGGGCATGGGGCGCGCGCTGTACGAATCTTCCCCCGCGGCGCGGGCGGTATTTGATATGGCCGAAGGTATCCGGCCCGGAACTTGCGGCCAATGTTTCGAGGGCACTGCCGCCGAGCTTGCCGTGACGGCGAACACCCAGCCCTGCTTATTTACCGTGGACTTGGCCTGCGGCGAGGCGCTGCGGGAGGCGGGCGTTCCGCTGGAAGCCGCTGCGGGTTTTTCGCTGGGGGAATTGGCGGCATTGGCGTTTTCGGGCATGCTTACACGGGAGCAAGCCTTCCGCCTGGTTTGCCGCCGCGCCGCGCTGATGCAGTCCTGCGCCGAGGAAACCGAGGGCGCGATGGCCGCGGTGCTCAAGCTGCCTTTTGCCCGGGTGGAAGAACTTTGTGAATCGTTTGACAAGGTTTACCCGGTGAATTATAATTGTCCCGGACAGCTGGTGGTAGCCGCAGCGGCTGGGCAGCTGGATGGCTTTGCCGCGGCGGTTAAGGCGGCGGGCGGCAAATGCGTTCCTCTCGCGGTCAGCGGCGCGTTTCACTCCCCTTTTATGGCCAGAGCGTCCGCGCAGATGGCAGAGGAATTGCAGGGCGTAACGTACCGGGCCGGCAGCATGCCGGTTTATGCCAACCTGACCGGAAAGCCTTACGAAGGGGATTTTGCCGGGCTGACCGCGCGTCAGATTCAGTCGCCGGTTCAATGGGCGGCTACGCTGCAAAACCTGCGGGCGGCCGGGTTTGATACCTTTGTGGAAGCCGGGCCGGGCAAAACGCTTTGCGGGCTGGTCAAAAAGACGCTGCCGGATGCGGTAGCCTGCCGGGTGGAGGATACAGAGACACTGGCGCAAACGCTGCAGACCATAAAAGGAGGATGCGCATGCTGAAAGGTAAAATTGCCGTTGTGACCGGCGGCTCAAGGGGAATCGGCAAAGCCATCACGCTGCAGATGGCGCGGCAAGGGGCGGATGTAGCCGTGCTGTACGCGGGCAACCGCCAGGCCGCGGAAGAAACCTGCGGGGAGGCCCGGGCTTTGGGCGTGCGCGTCGAGGCTTACCAGTGTGACGTGGCGGATGAGTCCCAGGCCGAACAAGTTGCCGCCGCGGTGCTGGAGACCTTTGGCGGCGTGGATATCCTGGTAAACAATGCGGGCATTACCCGGGACGCGTTGGTCCTGAAAATGGGATATCCGGATTTTGATCAGGTAATTTCGACCAACCTGCGCGGCGCGTTTGTGATGATCAAGCAGTTTTATCCCCACATGATGCGCAAACGCCGGGGAAGAATTATCAATATTGCTTCTATTTCCGGTATTATGGGAAATCCGGGACAGGCGAACTATTCGGCGGCGAAGGCTGGGCTGATCGGCCTGACCAAAACGGTGGCCAAAGAATTGGCTGCCCGCCATGTGACCTGCAACGCCATTGCGCCCGGCTTTGTAGAAACCGATATGACCGGCGCGCTTTCGAATACGGTCCGCGAGGAAGCGGTCAAAACCATTCCCATGAAGCGGATGGGCAAGCCGGAGGAGGTTGCGGCGCTGGCCGTTTTTCTGGCTTCCGACGCGGCTAGCTATATCACAGGCGAGGTAATCCGGGTCGACGGCGGCCTGGCGATGTGACGCCGGCGGGGAAGCAACTTGCGGGAAAGGCATACGCCATTTTTGTAAACGGGAGTGGTATCCGGCTTTCCGCTCGGCAAGCCGGGAAAAGCATCCGGCATCTGCGAAAGGATGATCATAAACATGAAACGAGTAGTGGTAACGGGATTGGGCGCTGTAACCCCGGTGGGCAACGACGTGCAGACCTATTGGAATTCGTTGGTCGGCGGAAAGAACGGCATTGGGCTTATCACCCGGTTTGATACCGCCGGCTTTAAAGCCAAGGTGGCGGCGGAGGTCAAAGATTTTGATCCCACCCAATATATGGAGAAACCGGACGTGCGCAAAACCGACCTGTACGCCCAGTACGCTTTGGCCGCGGCCAGCCAGGCGATGGAGGACAGCGGCGTTTTGGGCAAGGTGGATTCCCGCCGGCTGGGGGTTTATTTCGGATCCGGCATCGGCGGTATCCAGACGCTGGTCACCGAAGACCAGAAGGAGGCGGCGGGCGGCCCCAAGAAGGTGTCCCCCCACTTTATCCATATGATGATTTCCAACATGGCGGCCGGCCGGATTGCCATCAAGTTTGACGCCCAGGGCCCCAGCCTGCCGGTTGTAACGGCCTGCGCCACCTCCTCCAACGAGGTGGGCGAGGCGTACCGCGCTATCCGTCACGGTTACGCCGACGCGGTCATCGCGGGCGGCGCCGAAGCGGCGATTCTGCCCTTGTCGGTGGCGGGCTTTACCAACTGTATGGCCCTTTCCACCTCCGACGATCCCAACGC
The DNA here is from genome assembly GCA_902462035.1 of uncultured Eubacteriales bacterium. Classification (GTDB taxonomy): domain Bacteria; phylum Bacillota; class Clostridia; order Oscillospirales; family Acutalibacteraceae; genus CABQAC01. Next base: position 401 of record CABQAC010000127.1, on the reverse strand, counting down.
CTGCTGCCTGCCGTTCGACAAGCGCCGCGAGGGATTTGTCATGGGCGAGGGCGCGGGCGCCCTGGTGCTGGAAGAATATGAGCACGCGGTAAAACGCGGCGCCAAGATATACGCCGAGATTTGCGGCTACGGCAACACCAACGACGCCTACCATGTGACCGCGCCCCACCCCGATGCCACGGGCAGCGCCGAAGCGGTGCGTTTGGCGGTGGAGGAAGCCGCCTTCCGGCCAGAGGAACTTTTGTACGTCAATGCGCACGGGACCGGCACGCCCTTAAACGACAAGGCGGAGACCGCCGCGCTGAAGCTGGGCCTGGGCGAGGAAGCCGCCCGCCGGGCGATGGTCAGTTCCACCAAATCCATGACCGGCCATATGCTGGGCGCGGCGGGCTCGGCGGAGG
>CABQAC010000126.1 GCA_902462035.1 uncultured Eubacteriales bacterium | reverse complement strand
ATGGGCGGGTGTTTCGTCCCCCTGCCGCGGTAGGGTCAAACCGCGCCGGGACGAACATCGCGGATCTTTGCGACAGAATGAACCTTTCTATGGCAACGCCGCCGTTGGGCGGCGAAAGGTTTCGCTTTAGCCGGTCAGCCGTCTGCCTACCCGGTCGAGCAAGGGCAAAAGCAGCCGCAGCAGCAGGCCGGTCACCGTTCCGGTGATTGTGCCGAACAGCAAAAGCCATGGCAGGTACCCCCCCACGGCTGGGGTGGTCAGCACAGCGGCCACAGCCAGCTGGGCCAAATTGTGCGCCAGCGCGCCCGCCACCCCTACGCCGACCAGGCCAAGCGGCGTTTTCCGCAGCAGAAGCGCCATGATTAGGGTGCTGACAAGCCCGCCGGCCAAACTCATCAGCATAGCCGTCACGCCCCGGGTCAAACCGGCGAACAGCCCTTTGAGCAGCGCCACGCACAGGGCTGGGCCAAGCCCCACCGTATGGGCCGCGTACATGGTGGCCAGGTTGGAAAAACCGGGTTTTGCCCCCGGCGGCAGCATCGGCAGCGGCGGAATCAGCATCTCCATGGCCGACAGCGCCAACGCCAGCGCGCCCAGCATACCGGTTAACGCCGTCTTCCGGGTCCGGGGCGCGATTCGCATATCGTTATGTAATGGATTCATTCCTTCCCCCCGCGCTATTCCTTGGTCAGCCGGTCATACCGTCCACCCCGCCGTCCCCGGTCAGCCGGACCGAGAGGCGGGCGGGCAAACAAACAGCGGTCTGCCCCGCCCGGGTTATTTTGCCCGTGCGCACACAAACCTGGTCGGGACAGGCGGCAGTCTCGAACCAAGCGCCGTCCCGGTCCACCACCAGCACCGCCGGGTATTCCCCGCCGGTTTCGATGCGTACCGGCTCGGTCAGGCCGCTTAACACGATCCGCCGCGCCTGCGCGCCGTCCTGCTCGATCACCGCCACGCAGCCCTGCCCGCCGCGAAGGGAAAATAACAAAAAGAAAAAGGCGGCAAGCGCCAACGCTGCGCCGATCAGAATAAAGTCTCCTTTGCGGGCCAGCCGTGTCCGCTCATTCATACGCGCGTCCTTTCCCCGGTATGATGTCATCATGGCGCCATATGGTACCTGGTGTTCGACAGGGTAAAACGGTCCCGCAGCCCACTGGTAACCGTCACGTTCTGTTCGCGGTCCACCAAAATCCCCTGGGCCCCGTATTCCTGAAGCAGGGCCAGCGCGCCTTCCCTGCCCAGCACCACGCACGCGGTGGCCAGCGCGTCGGTCACGGCGCCGCTCGCATGCACCACTGTGACCGAAACCAGTTCCGTATCCGCCGGGTAACCGGTCCGTGCGTCCACAATGTGGTGGTAATAAACGCCGTCCACTTCCCGGCCCTTTTCGTAGATGCCGGAAGTGGAAACGCAGCCGCTGTCCATCGTCATAACACCCAGCGCTTCGCTTTGTTCCCCCGAAGGGTCCCGCACGCCGATCCGCCACGGTTCGCCGTCCGGCCGCGTCCCGTATACGCCGATGCTGCCACCCACGGCGACTACCGCGCCCTGAACGCCTTTGTACCCGGCATAAGCCGCCAACGCGCTGTCGCACGCCGCGCCCTTCCCGATTCCCCCCAGGTCAAGCGCCGCAGATTCGCGCTCCAAGTAAGCGGTGCCCGCACCCGTATTGACCGAAAGGGCCGAAAACCCCACGCAGGGCAGCGCATTTTCCACCAGATCCCGCTCCGGTGGGGTAAAGCTTTCTTCCTCGCCGTCAAAATTCCACAGCAGGGACAGCGGCAGGATGGTGGGGTCGTAAGCCCCGCCGCTTCTTTTGGCCGCCTGCAAAGCGGTTTCTAACAACTGGGCGGCGCTTTGGTCAATAAGAACCGGCGATTTGCCGGCCGCGTTGTTGATCCGCGCGACGTCCGAACCTTCCACCCGCCAGGAAATCCTGTTTTCCAGCGATACGATGGCGGTATTGGCGGCGGCCGCCGCCTGGGACGCTTCCTCCGTATTGGGGTAAACGGTCTGCTGCACCAGGCTGCCCATGGCATACCCCGTCCGTTCAAAAGGGGTATCCCGGTCCTTTTTCCTCGCGGAATCGGCAAGCATCCAAATGCCGCCGGCAACCGCTAGCAGAATAACGGCAAGAAGTAAAATCTCCGCGGCCATCAACCGCCCTTTGGGACGCCGCGCCGTCTGGCTCTTTCCATTACCTTTGTTGACAGGAATACGCCTCCTTCAAAAATTACTGCAACTATTGTAGCATTGTCCTACTGGCATTTCAATCTAAAATTTAGACAAATCCCAAAAAGAAGTTGTCAAAAAATTCTGATTCCCTGTTTTTCTCCGTTTATTTCCTTGCAATCCCAACAAAAGCCACAAATCCACAGTCGTTTTATGTTTGCTTTGTTTTGCCCACCCTGTTTACCGCCGGAGATAGATTTTGGGTGAAAAACTGTTATAATGGCAAGAAGAAAACACGGCTCCCTGCGCAGCGCGGACAAAAACATACCCTGCAAGCAGGAGCGAGAGGCCGGCTTAACAAAAAAAAGTACCGGGCCTCTCTATCGAAAGCCCGGTCCGTTTTCCTATTTTTTATTGATTTGATAGACGAAAATCTCTTTATAACTTCCCGTAGGTGTTTATAAAGCCCCATAAAAACGGTTTAAATAAAGGTTTTCCGCATAAAGTTGTATATGTCTTTGTATCTCCGTATAAGGTGGTTTTGCAAGGGTAGGCACCATTTTGGCGCCACGAAAATTGTATTTATTTCCCCATACAACAGTGTTGCAAGGACTTGAAATCTTGATTTTCGCTATTGTTGTGCTACGGAATAAAGGCAGAATGCGCATTGAAAATAAAGGCTTTACAGATCTGATTTTTAAATGGCAAGAAGTTTATTCCTTTACCTACAAAATCAATCTTTAACTGCGTAACCTTACCTACAACACAAAATGGCTATGATTTGTTTAAATGTCCTTTCCATTCCGCTCCTTTCAGAAAATCCACGCCGAGAAAAAGGACTGTAAAAGTTCCGTAGCAAGCATAGGAAAGGGGTATCCTTTCCGTAAAACTATTTCTCACTTTTGCTTGTTGGGATAGCCCCAAATTTCTAAAAGTCCCAATTATTTATACGAAGATTATCTAATATAACAATGCCTTTCCATCTGCAATTTTTTTTCGTACTGCGGAAACAGTTTCTTGGATGGAATAAGTGGTCGTATCTACAACATTCGATTCATATATTCCCAGATTACAAAATTTCTCCCACATTGTTTCTACCAATTCGACATTTGTTTTTCTATCTAACTTTGAGCGTTCAACGGCTCGTTTTAAGGTTTCTTCCTTACTTGCCCTTAAAATAATATAATGTACCTCATAATGTTCCTGAGCAAGACTTTGCCACGGCTCTAAAAACCACGGTCCAATAATACCGTCAACAATTACATCATATTCCCCACGGGCATATCGCTTCGCTGCTTCTAAAAAGGCTTCAATGACAACCAGATTTTGCTTATTTGACTCTGGCAAATGCGGCGGTATTACTCCCTTGCTCAAATATTGATAAAAGTCATCTGTGTGCATATGAACAGATTTATCCATATCAGATTCCTTAGCAACAAGAGATGCTACCGTACTCTTTCCTGTTCCCGGAGAACCTGTTATAATAATGATTCTGCCCTGACTCATCTTTACTCCCCACCAAAAAAAAATTTCGATTTACCTACTTCTATGCTATAAACAATTTATCATCAAATTCTAAATTTTTCCACACTCCGATAAAGAGCATAACAATTTACATTTGTTAACGGTCAAGATGAATAGGCTATGCCTGTCGTTGACAAGTGCAACTGTCCCTGCTTTTGCGGCAGACAAGAGGGCAAAAGCAATGAGTGCTTTCACCCTCGAATATTATAATATTCTCTTACATCTGTTTATAGCGTTTTATATAACCGCAGGGAATTGAGGCACCATTCGGGCACCAAAACATCAGGTTTTGTCACAATTTCAAATGTATTAATAAGCGAAAAAGTCAGTATTTACAACGGTTTTCGAGGTTTGATGACTTTAAGTAAATCAAAATCCGATACTTTTTTTTATTGCTGCCCCGCCGGCGGCTGCCACCGGCCGGCTTGTTCCTGGTAAAAAGCGCGGGCCTCCTGGGCGCGGTGATATTCGAACAAAATCCATTTGGCACAGTTGGCCATAGCCGCAGCCAAATAGGGAAGAACGTAAAGCAGCGGAAAGGCGAACAAACAAAGCAGGAGCCAGCCGATGAAAGTGCACCCAAGTACAAATACATGGCCCCGGAACCCGCTCATCCGTTCCACCGAAAGCCGGAAACTTTCCGCCGCGGGAAGGGCGTCGTCCTCGGTAAACAGAAAAGGCGCCAAAAAGTACCGCAGCATCATGGGGACAAACAACAGCGTTCCCAGCGCCAGCAACACGGCCGCCAGGCTGCCCAGCATATTCCCCGCCGTGACAGAAACGGTAGAGCCGTTGTTTTTCTCCGCAAAATAAGCGCAGGCAAGCCCGGGCAAAAAGCTGAGCGCCCCCCAGCCGGCCAGCCGCACCAGCGCCTGCCCCAAAAAGACCAGTGCGCGGCCCAGAGCGCGGCCGGAAAAATAATCGAATATCACGCTTACGGGCACTTCCTCCCCACGGGCGCGGCGGAAGAACCACTTGACCGCGCCCAGCAGCAGCGGCGCCATCACCAGCAGCTGCACCAGCGTGACCAAGGAGCTGATGAACAGATAGGCGTACGGGTTGGCGATTTCCAGCGGCTGGTCGCCCAAGGCGGAGGCCAGGGGGATGACGCCAGACAGTACGGCAATTCCCTCCCGCAGGATGGTGAACAGCAGAACAGCGGCCAGGCAGACCGACGTTACGGCCAGCGCCTGGGGCCAGTGGCCCCGCAGCTGTCCCCGCGCCTCTTTGCGGATTTGTTGATTGGGCGACATGGCGACGTCCCCTTTCTTTAACGGCGCAAAACCGCCTTGCAAACCAAATCTCCCATTTCCTTGCAGCCGACCTTCTTTAGCCCTTCGGCCGCAATATCCGCCGTGCGGGCAACCTTCAGTACGTCGTCCACCGCGGCCTCGATCTCGTCCGCCGCGGCGGTTTGGTCGAAGGAATAGCGCAGCAGCATCGCCACCGAAAGGATGGTGGCAAGGGGATTGGCCGCATCCTGTCCCGCGATATCCGGCGCGGAACCGTGGATCGGCTCGTACAGCCCCCCCGCGCCCGCGCCCAGGCTGGCGGAGGCCAGCATGCCGATGGAACCGCTGATCATCGACGCTTCGTCGGACAAGATATCGCCGAATATGTTGGAGGTCACGATGACGTCGAACTGGCCGGGGTTGCGTACCAGCTGCATGGCGCAGTTGTCCACATACATATGGGAAAGGGCCACGTCCGGGTATTCCGCGCTCAGGCGGATAACGGTTTCCCGCCAAAGACGGGAGGATTCCAGTACGTTGGCTTTGTCCACCGAACATAGTTTTTTGCCCCGCTTGCGGGCCATGTCAAATCCCACCCGGGCAATGCGTTCGATCTCCGGCACGGTGTACAGCTCGGTATCGTATGCGGCGGGCGCGCCGTCTTTCTCCACGCGGCCGCGCTCTCCAAAATAGATGCCCCCGGTCAGTTCCCGCACCACCAGCAGATCCAGCGCCTTCCCAATGATATCCGCCCGCAGGGGAGAGGCAGCCCGCAGCGGTTCAAAAATCCGCGCGGGGCGCAGGTTTGCAAATAGCCCAAGCGCGCTGCGGATTCCCAAAAGGCCCGCTTCCGGCCGCAGATTGCCGGGCAGCGTGTCCCATTTGTAGCCGCCCACGGCCCCCAGCAAGGTGGCGTCGGCATCCTTGCAGATGCGGACTGTCTCCTCCGGCAGCGGTTTGCCCGTGGCATCGATGGCGCAGCCGCCCAGCAGCGCTTCCTCGTAAGCAATGGTAAAACCATGTTTTTCAGCCGACGCGTCCAGCACGCGCACGGCCTGCGCGACAATTTCCGGCCCAATGCCGTCGCCCCGAAGCAGGGCAATTTTATAATGGCTCATGTTAAACTCATCCTTCCATTTATGGGTTGACTGCCATGGTGGCAGGTATGCTTACTTACTCTCCGGTTGCCTCCCGCCCAAAAGCCCGGTCCGCCGCTTCCCGCCCCAGGTCGATCATCAGCCGCCCGTCGCCGTCTTCGTTCCGGACCAAACCGGCGGGCAGGGTGTCGTATACCTCCACCACCCGGCCGGACATCCAAAGGCTGGGGGTAGCGCGCAGGGAATATCCCCTGCCGTTGCCCACCATCCAATCATAAAACGGGGCCCTGGGCAGCCCGTAAGACGCCAGGATGGTCATCAGCACTCCGCCATGCGCCACAATGACCGCCGATTGAATGCCGGTGCGCATCATATTATCCACAATATTTTCAAA
>CABQAC010000125.1 GCA_902462035.1 uncultured Eubacteriales bacterium | reverse complement strand
CCTTACCCCCCGCAGGCTGTCCCGAACACAGCCGCCTACCGCATAGGCGGAAAAGCCTCTTTCTTCCAGCCGCAGGATCGCCCGGCGGACCGCTGGGGGAAATGGTATCGTCTGCATGTTCACGCGTCCTTTCCAATGGTATTATTATACGGGGGACGCTTTGCTTTTTCAAGGAAAAATGGCGCGAAAAAAAGGCGCGGGGCGGTTTTCCGCCCTGCGCGCCTTCTTTGCTCTGCCAAATGATTCTACCGGGCCGATATGCCGGAGTACTGCGGATAAATATGGTAGGCGATTCCTTGGTCGCTGACCATCGAAATCGTCACCTGGGGCACAAACTGCCGCAGCAAATCCACAAAACTGGTATGTTCCATGTCGGGCATGCCCGTAATGACCTGGTCCGCACCGCTGTTTTCAATATAAAGAGCTGCCGTGACAACAGGATTATCGCTGAAAAACACCGTCAGTTCCGCATCCGCGTCCTTGGCCACCTGATACAGCGCCTCCAGTGTCATGGGGTCCTTCTCTTCTGTTTGGGGTTCCACATGGAGAATCTGAAGCTGGCTCCCGGTGATTTCCGCAACCTTTTTGCCCGCTTGGATCAATCGGCTGCAATTGCCGGGATTCTGTACGCATACTACAATTGAACGTTGTTCCATCTGGCGCATTGATCTAATCCTTTCGTGACTTCTATGTTTCTTTTTCCCCGTCGTTCTTGTCGCACCGGTTTGCGGGATCCGGCCGGCGTCTTCCCAACCGCCATATTTATCATAGCCCAAGCGGCGAAAAAGATGGCGAACAACTCATGTACCAAGTGTGAAATTTTTGTTAAACCTGCTGCAAAGATATCAACTGCCGCGCCGCCTGTCCCCGAAACGCAAAAAAACGGGAAGGCTTGTTTTTTGCCTTCCCGTTGTTTGTTGCCCCTGAAACGCGGGCCTGCGGCCTTTCCGGGGGCGCGTTTTTTGTTCCGATTTTATTGCGAGGAGGCCGTCGTCCCCTTTTTCCCCATGGCGGCAAGCGGATCCACGCAGACGCCGTCTTTCCGGATTTCGAAATGCAGGTGGGATTCGTCTACAACCTCGCAGGGGATTTCTCCGACCGAGCCGATGACCTGCCCGCCCTTGACAGCCTCGCCCTTTTTAACCGTCGTATTTTTGGCCAGGCCGCAATACCGCGCTTCCAGCCCGGCTTCGTGCGCGATCACCGCCACTGTGCCGTACATGTCGTCCTCGTACACATCGGTAACCTTGCCGTCGCCGATGGCCTGCACCGTGCTGCCCTGATTCATGGCGATGTCGATTCCCTCGTGAATCCGCCAGTCCCCGAAGGTCATGGAATACAAAGATTGCTCATTGCTGAACTCCTTCAAAACCTTTCCGCCGGAAGGCATCAGGAAGGTCGTGGGCGTTACCACAACGTCTTTGACCGGCTCGCTGGACGCCACGGCCGAAGACGTGGGCTTTTGGCTGGCAACGGGCGGTTTGCTGCTGACGGACGGCTTGCTGCTGGCTGTGGGCGCGGACGACGATGTGCCGGGCTGGGAAACAGTTTGGGAGGAAACGCCCTTTCCGTCGGACGAAACCCCCACCACAATCTGGTTGCTGGGCGTAGGGTCTGGTTCCTTTTGGGTCAGGTTCGAAACGCTGTTCCAAGTAGTCCAGGCCGCGGCCCCCACGGCGACCAGGCAGACAGCCAGCGCCACATAAAACCCTTTTCCTTTGCCTGAAAAGGACTTTTTCCTTTTGGGTTGGTCAAAATGCAAATTACTCATAATCGCTGCACCTCCGATGGTATTTTGGCCTTTGCCACCGGTATTTATGCCATAGAAGGCGCAGAATTTTATCATTTTCCTTTCCGTCAGGATCCCGCCTTAATGAATATGCGCGTGGATTGTCGAAAAGAACCGGCAAAAGAAAAAAACCGAACCAAACGGTTCGGCTTTTTTCTCTTGCTTGAGGGGTATATTGAGGAGGGGTTGAACAAGTACTCTGTTGGTGCGGCTCCAACTTTTTGAGTACGATTACAGTATAAAATCGGTCTGCGAATTTGTTGTTAAGCCGCTGTGAATTTTCTTTTAACGGACCGAAAAGAAAGTATTAACGTCCCGCCGCCTGCTTGCACGCCAGGCAGATCCAGCCGCTGTCCTCCCGCCGTTCGGTCACCTCCAGCCCGTTTTCTTCCAGGGACGCGAGCACCTCATTCTCCCGGGTATCGATAATTCCCGAAGCGATGAACACCCCGCCGGGGGCAAGGTAGCGTCCTACTTGGGGGCAGAAATGCAGGATCACATCCGCCACGATATTGGCCGCTACCACCTGGAAAGTCCCCTCCACCTGGTCGGCCAGGTTGCCGGGCAGAATGCGGTACCGGGGCGGTTCCATGCCGTTTACCCGGCCGTTTTCCACAGCGGTCTTGACCGCAAGCGCGTCGATATCCACCCCAGTGGCGCTGCGGGCGCCCAGCAGCAAACCGGCAATGGATAAGATGCCGCTGCCGCACCCCAAATCCAGCAGGTCGGTATCCGGCGTGATATATTTTTCCAGCGTTTCCAGGCAAAGCCGCGTGGTGGCGTGGCCGCCGGTGCCGAACGCCATGCCGGGATCAATGCGCAGTACCGACCGGCCCGTGGGGTTGCCGTATGTTTCCCAGGTGGGGCAAATGGCCAGCCGGGAGCCAATTTCCATCGGCTTAAAATACTGTTTCCATTCGTTGGCCCAGTCTTCCTCCCGGATCTGCGCCGTGGAAATCGCATGGGCGATGCCCGCGGCCCGGTACCGTTCCGCCAGAAAGGCCAGCGCCTCTACCGGGGATGCTTCCGGGCTGAGATAAACGTGGATAATGCCCTTGGTCCGGTCCTTCGCCAGCAAATCCTCATCGATCAGGTCAATATGGGCAATTTCCTTGGCTTCCTCCTCCAGGTGGGAATAATCCTCGATATAAATGCCGTAGGGCACCACCATTTGGGCAATGTCCCCCGCCAGGTCGATCTGTTCCGCATCCACCGTTACGGAAACTTCGGTCCATTCCATCAAACGGCCATCCTTTCGTCGGTACTGGGCGTTCGTCCGGCCTGCGGCGCAAAGCGCCGCCCCTGCATAAAACGCCCGTTTTCTTATTGTTGTTTTTCGCGTGGGGAAGGGCCGCGCTCCCGCCTGCCGGGTACGCGGCCCTACAAAATAGGCTTACGCTTCTCCGCCGCCGAACAAATCCTTCAGCGTATTGAAAAAGCCCTTGCGCTTTTGGTAATTTTTATCACTGGTGGTCCCGTCGAACTCCCGAAGCACATCTTTCTGCTTTTCGGACAGATTGCGGGGCACCTCGATGGTTACCCGAACATACTGGTCCCCGCGGCTGCGGCTGCTCACGCCCTTGATGCCCCGCTCGCGCAGCTTGAACACGTCTCCGGGCTGGGTCCCCTCGTGCACATGATAGGTCACCCTGCCGTCCAGGGTGGGCACCACCACGTCCGCGCCCAAAGCCGCCTGGGTAAAGGTGATGGGCATTTCGCACCAAACGTCGTTGCCCCTGCGCTCGAAGATGGCGTGGGGACGCACCCGAATCTGCACCAGCAGGTCGCCGGACGGGCCGCCGTTGGTACCGGCGTTGCCGTGTCCGCCTACGCTGATCATCTGGCCGTCGTCAATTCCTTCGGGAATTTTAACCTCTACCGTGCGCTGGCGGCGCACCCGCCCCGCGCCATTGCAGGTATGGCAGGGCTTTTCCACAATTTTGCCGGTGCCGCTGCAGTCGGCGCAGCTTTCCACCACATTGTAACTGATGGTCTTGGCGCAGCCTTTGGCCGCTTCCTCAAAAGCGACGGTCACCGTGGTTTCCACATCGGCCCCGCGGCGCGGCGCGTTGGGGTTTGCGCGGCGCTGCCCCCCAAAACCAAAACCGCTAAAAATACTGCCGAAGATATCGTCGATATCGATACCGCCGCCGTAGCCGCCGGCGCCCGCCCCAAAATTGGGATCTACCCCCGCATGGCCAAACTGGTCGTACCGTGCCTTTTTTTCCTGGTCCGACAGCACCTCGTACGCCTCGTTGACCTCTTTAAAATTCTGTTCCGCCGTTTTGTCCCCGGGGTTTAAATCCGGGTGGTATTTTTTCGCGAGCTTGCGATAGGCTTTCTTGATCTCGTCATCCGAAGCGTTTTTCGGAACGCCCATCACCTCGTAATAATCCCTTTTGTCCGCCACCAATTATCAACTCCTGACCATAAACCGTGTTTATGGGAAATGAATCATGAAAAAGCCGCGCTTTTTCATCATTCATTCCTCATGATTTCACAAGGAATGTCCCATGGGTAAACATCAATGCGAGGGGGACGCAATGCCCCCCTCCCACGATGATTTTAAATTACTGCTTGCTGCCGTCGTCGTCCACGTCGCGGAAATCGGCGTCGTAAACACCGTCCTGGGGCTGGCCGTTATCCTGGGGCGCGCCGCCGGGCTGCCCGCTCTGCTGCGCGGCCGCGGCCTGCTGGGAAAGTTTTTCGTAGACCGGGTAAAACGCCTTTTGCAGCGCTTCCTGGGCTGCTTTGATGATTTCCACATCCTCGCCCTTAATGGCTTCCTTCACCGCGTCGGCCTTGTTCTGAATTTCCGCTTTCTCTTCGGCGGTAATTTTATCGCCAAGCTCTTCCACGGATTTTTCCACCGAATAAACCAGGGTTTCGGCGCCGTTGCGCACATCGATGACCTCGCGGCGCTTTTTATCCTCCTCGGCATACTGCTCGGCATCCCGCACCGCTTTGTCAATTTCGTCCTTGCTCAAGTTGGTGTTGGAGGTAATGGTGATGCTTTGCTCCTTGCCGGTGGTCAGTTCCTTGGCGGAAACATGGACAATGCCGTTGGCGTCGATGTCAAAGGTGACCTCGATCTGGGGCACGCCTGCGGGCGCCGCCGGAATGCCGTCCAGGTGGAAGTTCCCAAGCGTCTTGTTGTCCCGGGCGAATTCGCGCTCGCCCTGCAGCACATGGACTTCGACCGAAGTCTGGTTGTGCGCGGCGGTAGAGAAGATTTGGCTCTTTTTGGTGGGAATGGTGGTGTTGCGCTCGATGATCTTCGTAAAGATGCCGCCCTTGGTTTCCACACCCAGGGAAAGCGGCGTAACATCCAGCAGCAGCAGGCCCTGAACCTCGCCGCCCAGCACGCCGGCCTGCAGCGCGGCGCCGATGGCGACGCATTCGTCAGGGTTGATGCCTTTGAAAGGATCCTTGTTCGTAAACTTGCGCACCGCCTCGATCACGGCCGGAATACGGCTGGAACCGCCCACCATCAGCACCTTGTCGATTTGGCCGATGGACAGGCCGGAGTCGCTCAGCGCCTGGCGGACCGGGCCCATCGTCTTCTGCACCAGTTCGGCGGTCAATTCGTCAAACTTCGCCCGGGTCAGGGTCATATCCAAATGCTTGGGGCCGGTGGCGTCGGCGGTGATGAAGGGCAGGTTGATTTGGGAAGTGGTCACGCCGGAAAGCTCGATCTTCGCCTTCTCGGCCGCTTCCTTCAGCCGCTGCATCGCCATTTTATCGTTGCGCAGGTCCACGCCGGTTTCCTTCTTAAAGCTGTCGGCCAGCCAATCCATCACGATCTTGTCAAAGTCGTCGCCGCCCAAACGGTTGTTGCCCGCAGTGGCTAAAACCTCCTGCACGCCGTCGCCCATCTCGATGATGGATACGTCAAAGGTGCCGCCGCCCAGGTCGTACACCATAATCTTTTGGTCGTTTTCCTTGTCGATACCGTAGGACAGCGCCGCGGCGGTGGGTTCGTTGATGATGCGCTTCACATCCAACCCGGCAATCTTGCCCGCATCCTTGGTGGCCTGGCGCTGGGCGTCGGTAAAATAGGCGGGCACGGTAATGACCGCCGAAGAAACCTTTTCACCCAAATACGCTTCCGCGTCGGTTTTCAGTTTTTGCAGGATCATAGCCGAAATCTCTTGCGGAGAATACGCTTTGCCGTCGATATTCACCTTGTGGTCGGTGCCCATTTCCCGCTTGATGGACATAACCGTCCGCTCCGGGTTGGTGATCGCCTGGCGTTTTGCCACCTGGCCGACCATCCGCTCTCCGGTTTTGGAAAACGCCACCACAGAAGGCGTGGTGCGCGCGCCTTCGGCGTTGGGGATGACTGTCGGTTCGCCGCCTTCAATAACCGCGACGCAGGAATTGGTGGTGCCAAGATCGATACCGATAGTTTTAGACATAACAATGACCTTCCTTTCGCATTGACCGGGATTATATTCTCCGTTTTATATTAACCAAGTCCGCGCGGCCGAGCCGCGCGATAGAAAAAAACCTTCCGTTTCCATCCGCATGCGCGGAAAACAGTTAAAAAGCCGGTCAATTCGCCACCTTGACCATAGCGTGCCGCAGAACTTTGCCGCCCAGCTTATAGCCTTTTTGCAGCATTTCCGCCACCACGTTCTCCTCCATCTTGTCATCTTCCACATGCAGGA
>CABQAC010000124.1 GCA_902462035.1 uncultured Eubacteriales bacterium | reverse complement strand
GGCCACCGGGCCGCGGCGCTGGGCCCTGTCCCCGCCGACGCGGAACACACCCCTTTAACCGAGGAACGCGTTAGGGCGCAGCTGCAAAAAACCGGAAACACCCCCTTTACCGCTGCTCAAATACATTGTTGCATGGGGCAGGGGCTGACGATTCCCCTGTCCGCCCTGAATCTTATGCGGCGGGACGCGCTGGGCGGGCTGCTCTCTCAACGGGAACAACCCTCCCCCATATTCTGCAAGGCCGGCCGGTTTTCCACCATCCTTCCCCACACGGTGGAAAACAAGGGGGTGTACGGTTATTTTTCCGCGGCAGACCAGCTTCCTCCGGATCTCACCCTCTTTTCCCGGATCTTTCTTCCCCTTTCCGTTGGCGTCGGCTGTTACGCGGCCCTGCTGGAGGCGGGCATCCCAGTTGGTTTGGAATTGCCCCGGGGGATGTTCGGCGCAGAGGAATCCGTCCGGCGCGCGCTAGCTCAGGCAAAAGACGCGGGTATCCGCCATGTCTCCTGCGGCACATTGGGCGGGGCGGCATTGGCCAGGGACCTTGGATTCACCTTACACGGCGGGCTGGGGCTCAATATCTTCAATACCGCCGCGCTGGATCAAGCGGCCGCTTTGGGGTTGCAGGACGCGGAACTGAGTTTCGAGCTTTCCGCACGGCAGGCATCGCGGCTGGGCGGCGCGCTGCCGCGCGGCATGGTGGTGTACGGCCGCCTGCCTTTGATGTTAACCCGCAACTGCCCGTTAAAAAACGGCGCGGGCTGCGCGTCATGCGCGCATACAGGGGGGCTGACCGACCGAAAAAAAGCGTTTTTCCCGGTCCGCTGCAGGGGCGGATGCAGCGAGGTTTTCAACGCTGTCCCCCTCTATCTGCTGGACCAAATGGATACGCTGAAAGGCGTAGATTTTTATATTTTGCGCTTCACTGTGGAAAACTCTGTGGAAATTGGGGAAATTGTGGAATCCTTTCACAACAAGGAAAAGCCGAGATTCCCGTTTACGCGGGGCCTTACGTCCCGCGGCGTAGAATAGTGGAAACCGTGGAAAGGAAATGAAAAACATGTTGAAAATCAAAAAACTGCGTGAACAGGCAAAAATCCCCTATCGCGCCACCCCTGGTTCTGCGGGGTTGGATCTTTCCGCCTGCTTGGACGCGCCGGTTACCATTGCGCCGGGGGACTTAGTTAAAGTTCCAACCGGCATCGCGATTGGGCTGCCCGGCCCGGATACGGTGGGCCTGATTTTTGCGCGCAGCGGATTGGCGGTCAAACACGGCGTCTCCCTCTCCAACGCGGTGGGTGTGATAGACAGCGACTACACGGGGGAAGTGGTGGTAGGCTTATGCAACTTGGGCAGCCTTACATATACCATTCGCCCCGGCGACCGGATCGCCCAACTGGTGGTGATGCCAGTTTTAACGCCCGAATTGCAATTGACCGACGAATTGGAACCGACCGCCCGGGGAGACGGGGGCTTTGGCTCAACGGGAAAACAATAAATTATTTGTATTATTTTGTGTTACTATTACTATTTGTATTGGGGAATTGCCGATGAATCCAGCTAATTCCTTCCTTTTGGCCTCTGGGTCGCCCAGGCGGCGGGAATTGCTTGCCATGGCGGGTTTTTCTTTTGTTGTGCATCCCACTGCGGCGGACGAAACCCTCCCGCCAGCCACGCCTTCCGAAAGGGCCTGCCAGTTGCTGGCGCGGCGGAAGGCGGCGGCCGCGCTCCCTTTTAGCCAGGAGAAACTGGTGGTTGGGGCTGACACCCTTGTGGATGTGGACGGCCTGATTTTGGGAAAACCCGCAACCGCTGGCCAGGCAGAACAAATGCTTTCCCTTCTTTCCGGGAGGACGCATTGTGTTTATACCGGGGTTTGCCTGCGCACACAGGAATGGGAGGATACTTTCTTCTGCCGCACCTTTGTCACCTTCGAACCCTTATCCCAACAGGAAATCCGCAATTATATCGATACCGGCGAACCCATGGACAAAGCGGGCGGTTATGGTATACAGGGCCGCGGCGCGCTTCTTGTGCGCCAAATCGAGGGGGACTATTACAACGTGGTCGGCTTTCCCCTCTCCCAGTTTTACCGCAGGTTGTGCGCCTTCCCGCCAAAGAATTCCACCGCGGCGCCATAACGATGTGGAAAACCGATTGACGCCTTTGTTTTTGCGCCGTCTCCTGTGGCAGCGTTTTTATTCTGTGTGCCGCCCCAACCCTACGGCTGCCGATTGTTTCAACGGCATCGCTTTGCATCGTGAATCAATTTGGCATATTTCCTTTCCGCTCAGGCGATTACCAGCAGATAGCGGTTATTTTTACGGCTGATTTTTGCCATAAAATTCGAAACAACCCCTGCTGATTTTTGGTCAGCAGGGGTTGTTTCCGTCAAAAGGTTGCTGCGTTACCGGCGTGTCTGCGAAACAATCCAGCAACGCATTCATTTGTTTACCCAACCGCGCTATTTTTCCTCTCCGGACAGCCGTTTTGCTAGGTCCTGTAATTCCGCGCGGTTATAAAAGGCTATCTCGATCTTCCCTTTATCCTTCGATCCGCTAATCTTGATCTTCCGCCCCAGCTGCTGCGTCAGCAGGATCTCCACCTCGTCAAAAAAAGTATCCCGTTTGGGCTGCGCTGCGGGCTTGCGCGATACCCTGGCCGCCTTGGCCATGTTTTCCAGGGTGCGGACCGACAGTTCCTGCTCCACCGCCTGGTTGGCCATTCGCTCCATTTCCTCCGCCGGAAAAGAAAGCAGCGCGCGGGCGTGGCCGGCGCTCAGTTTCCCTTGGGCGACTAAATCGAGTACCGGCCCGGGCAAAAGCAGCAGCCGCAGCGCGTTGGCCACAGCCGGGCGGGATTTTCCCACTACATTGGCCACTTCTTCCTGGGTCAGCTGGTACTGGTCCAGCAGCGTTTGATACCCCCGCGCTTCTTCCAGCGGGGAAAGATCCTCCCGCTGCAGGTTTTCAATCAGCGCGAGTTCCATCATTTCCTGGTCGCTCATCTGCCGGATTACCACCGGAACCTCGGTTAATCCCGCCATGCGGGAGGCGCGCCACCGCCGCTCGCCCGCCACCAGCTGGTACCCTCCGTCGATCAAGGGGCGCACCAGCAGCGGCTGCAGCACTCCGTGCCGGGAAATGGAATCCGCCAATTCAGCCAGCGCCGCTTCGTCGAATTCTTTCCGGGGCTGGCCGCGGTTCGGCTCAATTTCGTTCAGCCGGAGCTGTACAGTGGCTTCGCTTTCGTCTACTGCGTTATCGGCAAAAAGGGCGTTTAATCCCTTTCCAAGCCCACCTTTTTTGGCTGCCATCGTTTCTTCACCCTTTCCGAATCCCTGTTTTCTCACTGTCTGAAAAAACAGCTATTTTTCATTTTCGTCAATAAATTCTTCCGCCAGCGACTCGTAAGCGGCGGCGCCACGGGAACTGCGGTCATAATATAGAATAGGCTGGCCAAAACTAGGCGCTTCCGAAAGACGAACCGCCCGGGGTATTACGGTTTTATAAACCTTGCGGGGGAAGTACCGTTTTACTTCCTCCACCACCTGTTGGGTTAAATTCAGCCTGCCGTCATACATCGTCAGCAGCACGCCCTCCAGTTCCAGCCGTTCATTGTATTTGCGTTTTACAATGCGGATATGGGTCATCAGCTGTGAAAGCCCTTCCAACGCGTAAAACTCGCATTGGATCGGCAGGATAAAAGTATCGGTAGCGCACAGCGCGTTCAACGTTAAAAGCCCCAGGGAAGGCGGGCAATCTATTAGAATAAAATCGTACTGTGCGCGGATGGCCGCCAGCACTTCTTTCAGCCGGAATTCACGGTTTTCCATTTCCACCAATTCAATCTCCGCACCCAACAGCGATTGATTGGTAGGCAACACATCCACATGGGCGAATTGGGTATGTAGAACAGTCTGTTCCGCCGCTGCCGTACCCATTAACAGGTCATAAATGCTGATTTTGACCTTTTGTTTATCAATCCCCAGTCCTTGGGTGGAGTTTCCTTGGGGATCCAAATCCACCAATAGGGTTCGGTACCCCCTGGCCCCGAGGGAAGCGCTTAAATTGACGGCGGTCGTGGTCTTACCCACACCGCCCTTTTGGTTTGTTACCGTTACAATTTTCCCCATTTTTCTTTTCTCCGCCCTTTCTTCGTCCATTATAACATAGGTTTTGCATTAGGGAAAGGGCAGAAGCGGCGCAAGAGTAGAATATATTACTGTTTCACGTGAAACATTCTATGCAGATCAAACCGGAAAGGGCCGCTGCAAAAATGCAGCGGCCCTTTCCGGTTTGAGGGTTGAATGGGTATATAAAATAAGGTGAGGGCAAAAATTAAGCGGGCCGCTTGGCGCGGCTTCCTTTCGTTTTTGGTATGCGCACCTTATACTCGATATATTCTTCGGTTACCACCTGCTCTGCAACCGCGTCAATTCCCGATTGCCGCATGGTTTCGATCGCGTGGCTAACCGTGTTAAAAAAGATGCGCACATCCTTCACAATAACCCGGGCGCCAACGGCTTTTTTATCCTCTGCCTGTTCTTCCAGCAACCGTTCCACCAGCCGCTCCGTTTCGGCTACATTCATTCCCCGGCGGATAATCCGTTCCAACGCGCCGGTCCGCATCTCCTCCGGCAATTTTAAAAGCGCTCTGGCATGGCGCTCGGTCAGGCCATTTTCCTCAATCATCTTCCGCTGTGCGTCCCCAAGCCGGAGCAGCCGCATTTTATTGGCAACGGTAGATTGCTTTTTTCCCAGTTTGCGGGCGGCTTCCTCCTGCGTCAGGCCGAATTCTTTCATCAGCGCCGAAATGCCTTCCGCTTCTTCAAAAAAGCCCAAATCCTGTCTTTGCAAATTTTCCAGCAGCGCAAGTACCGCCGACTGCCGCTCATCCGTATCCATCAAGACGCAGGGAACAACATTCAGTCCCGCCAGCATCGCGGCACGCAGCCGTCTCTCCCCTGCAATCAGCTCATAGCAATTCCCGGACAGTTTCCGAACGGTCAGGGGCTGTAAAATACCATTTTCACGGATGCTGTCGGCAAGGGAGTGGAGCTCCTCGTCGCAAAACACCTGACGCGGCTGATAACGGTTCGGTCGGATCGCATCCACGGAAATCGAATAAATCCGATTGATACTGCCACCAAAAAACATCGGCCTGTCCTCCTTTTTCTTTCATTGGCCCCATTTTATCAGAAAGACCCGGCGAAATAGCGCGAATTTCGTTCCCGTTTTTTGGTATTTTTTATCTTTTATAAAGGTTCTTTTTTGATTTTGGCCGTAGGCCGCGGATAGACCGGGGAAAGCGGGGAAATCCTCTCGATAACAATCAAGGTTCTGCTGCTCCCGTCGCTCAGCGAATAGGAAAACACATCCTTTACCGCGCCCCCAAGTTTTCGAATCGCAGCGCCGGCATTGTCCAACTCCGCCTTTCCATCCGGGCCTTTCATTGCGGCAAACAGCCCGCCCTTTTTAACAAAGGGCATGCAATATTCGCACAACTGCGGCAAGGGCGCCACCGCCCTTGCGGTGACGATGTCAAACTGCTGCCTGGTTTCCGGCCTGCGGCCCGCATCCTCCGCGCGGGCGTGCAGGAATGTGGCTTTTAAATGCAATGCCTCGCATACGGCTTGCAAAAAAACCAGCCGCTTATTTAAGCTGTCAAGCAAAACCGGGCAAAGACCAGGCACCGCAATGGCGATAGGCAGCGCGGGGAACCCGGCGCCGGTGCCCACATCAATAAACTTGGTTTTTTGATTTACCGGCAGATGGCGAAGCAACCATAAACTGTCCAGAAAATGCTTGACCACAATTTCCATCGGATCGGTAATAGCGGTCAAATTCATTTTTTCATTCCATTGGCGCAAAATCCGTGCGTACTGGTCAAACTGGTCCAGCTGCGCCTGGCTCAGCCGTATGTTCATATCCGTCGCTTGCTGCTGCAGCGCTTGCTGTGGAGTCATTGCCTACACCCCCCTTCCGCTGGGCCAACCATACCATCAGCACCGATAAATCCGCGGGACTCACACCCGAAATCCGCGACGCTTGTCCCAAATTCAGCGGCCGTACCCGCTGCAGTTTTTCCCGCGCTTCGCTGCTTAGCCCAACCAGCGCTTCATAACAGAGGTCCGCGGGCAGCACTTTTTCCTCTAACCGCCGCATTTCCACAATTTGAGCTTGCTGACGCTTGATATAGCCTTCGTATTTTAATTCTATTTCGACCTGCTCCAACACTGTGTCGGGCACATCGGGCCGGTTTGTATCCACCGGCTTAAGGCAGTCATAATCAATTTGAGGGCGGCGAAGCAAATCGGCCAAGTGAACGCCGGTAGAAACCGGAGATGTTTCACGTGAAACAAGAATGGCGTTGAGCGTCTCGGCCGGCGCAAAAACCGTTTCTTCCGCCCGTTTGCGTTCCGCTCGAATTTGTTCCTTCTTCCGGCAAAAGGCTTGCCAGCGGGTTTCGCCGATCAGTCCAATC
>CABQAC010000123.1 GCA_902462035.1 uncultured Eubacteriales bacterium | reverse complement strand
CAGCGGGTTGGTAATGGCGGCCATGGGCTTCATGTGCCGGATCAGCCCCGCGATAAAGTTGTAGGCGATGCCGCTAAGCCCCAGGGCGTCGCTTTCGTCATGGAACGCGTTTTTCCCGCCGTGATACAGGGACATGTTGGTATGCATGCCCGACCCGGCGATGCCGAAAATAGGCTTGGGCATAAAGGTCGCGCACAGGCCATGGCGCTGAGCCACCGACTTGACGACCATCTTGAAGGTCATGATATTATCGGCCGCCGAAAGGGCGTCGCTGTATTTGAAGTCGATTTCATGCTGGGCAATGGCCACCTCGTGGTGGGACGCCTCAATCTCGAACCCCATCTCCTCCAAATTCAAGCAGATATCCCGGCGGACATTTTCGCCGATATCCACCGGCCCCAGGTCGAAGTAGCTGGCGGTATCGTAAGTCTGGGTGGTGGGGTGGCCCTGTTCGTCGGTATGGAACAGGAAGAATTCGCATTCCGGCCCCACGTTAAAGGTAAAGCCCATATCCGCCGCTTCCTTCAGCGAGCGCTTGAGCACGTAGCGGGGATCGCCCTCGAAAGGGGTGCCGTCGGGCTTGTAAACGTCACAAATCAGCCGCGCTACACGGCCCTGCTGGGGGCGCCAGGGAAAAATAGCAAAGGTGTCGTAATCGGGGCGCAGGTACATGTCGGATTCCTCGATGCGGACAAAGCCTTCGATGGAGGATCCGTCGAACATGCATTTGTTGTCCAGCGCTTTTTCCAGCTGGCTGGTGGTGATGGCCACATTTTTCAGCGAGCCGAGGATATCGGTAAACTGGAGGCGGATAAATTTCACGTCATTTTCCTGTGCGAGCCTGAGAATGTCGGACTTCGTATACTTACTCATAACGATTCCCTCCTAAAATAAATTCGATGGTTCATTTTGTTTCATGGTACAAAAAAACGAAGATACCTATGCCACATAGGAACATCTTCGTTCTCAAATACCTATTGAATTGGCGGGATACGGCACCCTGGCGCCAGCTTGTGGAGAGCCGCCTGTCTGCCGTTCCTGTTCCTCACGTTATTTATTATAACGGAGGATAGAAAAAAATCAATCCCCCTTGCAACTTTATTTTATGAAACCTGCAAAAATCATCACTAATCACAGAAAATCCTGTTGCGTGACCAGGTGATTCATGGTACAATGACCAACGGACAAAGGCGTCCTTCAGCGGCGGCAGAATCTGGCCGCACACAAAACGCATATGGTGCAGAAAGGATGTTTGCAATGTCTTATGTGAAGGAAACCTTAGAAACCCTCAAGAAAAAGAACGGCAGCGAGCCGGAATTTATTCAGGCCGCGACCGAGGTACTCGAATCGCTGGAAAGCGTGATCGAGCAGAACCCCCAGTACCAAAAAGAGGGTATTTTAGAGCGCATCACCGAACCGGAGCGCCAGATTATGTTCCGTGTTCCGTGGGTGGACGACAAGGGCAACGTTCAGGTAAACCGCGGTTACCGCGTGGAGTTCAACAGCGCTATCGGCCCATACAAGGGCGGTTTGCGGCTCCATCCCTCGGTCAACCTGGGCATTATCAAATTCTTGGGCTTCGAGCAGATTTTTAAAAACTCCCTGACCGGCCTGCCCATCGGCGGCGGCAAAGGCGGTTCGGATTTTGACCCCAAGGGCAAGTCCGACCGGGAGATTATGGCTTTCTGCCAAAGTTTTATGACCGAGCTGTACCGCCATGTCGGCGCGGACACCGACGTCCCCGCCGGCGACATCGGCGTTGGCGCCCGGGAAATCGGCTATATGTTCGGCCAATATAAGCGCATCACCAATAAATTCGAAGGCGTGCTCACAGGCAAGGGGCTGACCTACGGCGGTTCTTTGGCCCGGAAGGAAGCCACCGGATTCGGCCTGCTGTACCTGACCGACGAAATGCTGCGCCACAACGGCATGGAACTGAAGGGCAAAACCTGCGCCGTCTCCGGCGCCGGCAACGTGGCCATCTATGCCGCGCAAAAAGCCATGGCCCTTGGGGCTAAGGTTGTCACCATGAGCGATTCCACCGGCTGGGTCTACGACAAAGACGGCATCGATTTGGACGCCGTCAAGGAGATCAAGGAAGTCAAGCGCGCCCGCCTGAGCGAATATAAAAACTACCGGCCGAACGCCGAATACCACGAAGGCCGCGGCGTATGGAGCGTTCCCTGCGATGTGGCGCTGCCCTGTGCCACGCAAAACGAGCTGTTGGTCGAGGATGCCGAAATGCTGGTGAAGAACGGCGTGATCGCCGTGGCCGAGGGCGCCAATATGCCCACCACCCTGGAGGCGACCCAGGTGTTCCTTCGGAACAACATCCTGTTCGCGCCCGGCAAGGCCGCCAACGCCGGCGGCGTGGCCACCTCCGCGCTGGAGATGAGCCAGAACAGCATGCGGCTTTCCTGGAGCTTTGAGGAAGTGGACCAAAAACTGCAGGGCATTATGGTCAACATCTTCCGCCAGATGTCCGCGGCGGCGGAAAAATACGGCTTTAAGAACAACTATGTGGTCGGCGCGAACATCGCCGGCTTTACCAAGGTAGCCGACGCCATGATCGCTCACGGCATTGTCTAACCATCTGGGAATCGTACTTTCTGCGGGAAGGGCCTTCGGGTCCCCTCCCGCTTTTTTTGTGCTCGTCTTGTAAATATCCCCTTTTTCCCGATTTGTTCGGCAAACCGCCTGTAGTACCAGACGAATTTTGTCTACATTTTGAACAAAGCGTAAATCTTTCGTATAGAAATGGTTCGGATGATTGACGCCGCCATAAAAAAGGCATAAAATGATTCTTAGCCAACTAATCATTTAAAAGGAGCCCTCCCCGCTTCGGCGATAGGGGCGCGCCTTTCTTGCCCAAAACGCTGTGAAGGGATGGTCTTTTAGTGAACGCCGTTAAAGTGGATCCCTTTGTGCCGCTGCTGTTTCCCCAGCTGGCGCGGCTGTATTTTTCAAAGTCTTATCCCATTTTAGAGAAGCTAGGGATTCATCCCGGCCAGGCGCCGCTCATTTTCGCGCTGCACGAGCAAAACGGCCTGTGCCAAAAAGAACTGGTCAGCCGGATGTGCGTCAAGGCCTCCACCGTGGCGGTGATGATCCGCCGCCTGGAGCGCCACGGCTTGGTGGAACGCCGGGCCGACGATCATGACCAGCGGATGACCCGCGTTTATATCACACCCAAAGGGGATGGCCTGTACGAGGAATTAAACCGCGCCATCCGCGCGCTGGAGGCAGAGTTTTACGCCGGACTGAGCGATGAGGAAACCAGCCAGCTGCAGCAGCTGTTCCTTCGCATGCGCGATAACCTGCTGCAAAGCGACTGATCATCCGACGAGAGGAGAAAACGATTTTGAAAATCGGTTT
Organism: uncultured Eubacteriales bacterium; assembly: GCA_902462035.1. Taxonomy (GTDB): domain Bacteria; phylum Bacillota; class Clostridia; order Oscillospirales; family Acutalibacteraceae; genus CABQAC01. Next base: position 3,139 of record CABQAC010000123.1, on the reverse strand, counting down.
GGATATTGGTTCCACCACCATTAAAAGCATCGTGCTGGACGATCAGGACCAGATCCTGCACGCTTCCTACGAGCGCCACTATTCCCAGATTACCCAGAAGGCGGAAGAACTGCTGCGGAAAATCCAGCAGGAGTTCGTCCGTGGCCGGGACGCCAGGCTCGCCATTTCCGGGTCGGCAGGCATGGGCTTGGCCGAAGGCTGCGCAATCCCCTTTGTGCAGGAGGTTTATGCCACCCGGGTCGCGGCCAACCGGCTGCTGCCCGGAACCGACGTCATCATCGAATTGGGCGGCGAGGACGCGAAAATTTTGTTTTTGCAGGGCGGGATGGAGGTCCGCATGAACGGTTCCTGTGCCGGGGGCACCGGCGCTTTCATCGACCAAATGGCCACCTTGCTGGGCATTAAGACCGACGAGATGGACGCCCTGGCCCAAACGCACGATAAAATTTACACCATTGCCTCCCGCTGCGGCGTATTCGCAAAAAGCGATATCCAGCCGCTGCTCAACCAGGGCGCCCGCAAAAGCGACGTGGCGGCCAGCATTTTTTACGCCGTGGTCAACCAGACCATCGCGGGCCTTGCCCAAGGCCGCCCCATCCAGGGCAATGTGGTCTACCTGGGCGGTCCGTTAACCTTCTTGCCAGAGCTGCGCCGCAGCTTTGACGACACCCTTCAAATTACCGGCGTGTGTCCGGAAAACTCCTTGTATTATGTCGCGCTGGGCGCCGCCTATACCGCGGCCGAAACAGTGGATTTGGCCGAAGCGCTGAGCCGCCTGGCCCACTATACCGCCAAAGAGCAGTACCATTCCATTGCGCCGCTGTTCCGTTCCGACGAAGAATACCAGGCCTTTGCCCGCCGCCATGCCAAGGCGAGCGTTCCACAGGGAACGCTGGAGGGGTACGAAGGCGGCGTGTTCTTGGGCATCGACGCCGGTTCCACCACGGTTAAAACCGTGGTCATCGACCCGGACGGCAAGCTGCTTTATTCCAAATACCAGCCCAACAGCGGAAATCCCGTACCGCTGATCCGTGCCTTTCTGCAGGAACTGTACGAGCGCTACCCCCGCGCGGCCATCCGCGCCGCCGCGGTCACCGGCTACGGGGAGGATATCATCCGCAACGCTTTCCGCGTGGATTACGGCATTGTGGAAACGGTAGCCCACTTCACCGCCGCCAAAGCGTTCTTGCCCGCGGTTGACTTTGTCATCGACATCGGCGGGCAGGACATCAAATGCTTCCAAATCCGGGGCGGTGCGGTGGATAACATCTTTTTGAACGAAGCCTGTTCTTCCGGGTGCGGATCCTTCTTGCAGACATTCGCAAACGCCCTGGGCTATTCCATCGAAGATTTTGCGCGGCTCGGCCTGCGCGCGGACCGGCCGGTGGATTTGGGTTCCCGCTGTACGGTGTTTATGAATTCATCGGTCAAGCAAGCGCAAAAGGACGGCGCCAGCACCGAGAACATTTCGGCAGGCCTTTCCATCAGCGTGGTCAAAAACGCACTGTACAAGGTCATCCGCCCTTCTTCCGCCAAAGATTTGGGCGAACATATCGTGGTCCAGGGCGGCACCTTTTACAACGACGCCATCCTGCGCGCCTTTGAGCAGGAATTGGGAATCGAGGTGGTGCGCCCGGATATCAGCGGCCTGATGGGCGCTTACGGCGCGGCGCTGTACGCCCTGCGCCAGGGCGGCTCCAAAAGCACTTTACTTAGCCAGGCGGAGCTTGCCGCCTTTTCGCACAAGGTACAGGTTGTGTCCTGCGGGCTATGCAGCAACAACTGCCGGCTGACCGTCAACCAATTTGACGGCGGCCGCAAATTCATCAGCGGAAACCGCTGCGAACGGCCGGTAACTAAAAAATCGGCGGACGACAGCCGCAACCTTTATGCCTTTAAGCTCCGGCTGCTGCAAAGTTACCGCCCCGTGGCCGGTCCCAGGGGAAAAATCGGCATCCCGATGGGCCTTAATATGTATGAGTTGCTTCCCTTCTGGCACGCCTTTTTCACCGAACTGGGGTTCGAGGTGGTCACCTCCCCCGTATCCAGCCGGAAGCTGTACTTAAGCGGTCAAAACACCATTCCCAGCGATATTGTCTGTTTCCCCGCCAAACTGATGCACGGCCATGTGGAAGCGCTCATCGACCAGGGAATCCGCACCATTTTTTACCCTTGCCTGACCTATAACGTGGACGAAAACCTGGGCGACAACCACTACAACTGCCCGGTGGTCGCCTATTATCCCGAGGTTTTGGACGCCAACATGCCGCAGCTGAAGGGCTGCACCTTTATAAAAGACTATTTCGGCATCCACCGGCAGAAGGATTTTCCCAAGAAGGCGCACCAAATCCTGTGCCGTTATTTCGACGGCATTTCTTTGGGCGACGTCAAGCTGGCCGCCAAAGCGGCTTACAAGGCCTACGAGTCCCATATGGAACAAATCCGGCAGGAGGGCAGCCGCATCCTTCTCCGCGCCCAGGCCGACGGTATGCCGGTCATTGTCCTGGCGGGCCGTCCCTACCATGTGGATCCGGAAATCAATCACGGCATCGACAAACTCATCGCCGGTTTTGGCATGGCGGTGGTTTCGGAGGATGCGGTCAGCAGCCGCGTCAAAAAATTCCCCACCCATGTGCTCAACCAATGGACTTACCACGCCCGGCTGTATGCGGCGGCCAAATATGTCTGCGGCCACGACAACACAAACCTGGTGCAGCTGGTTTCCTTCGGCTGCGGCGTAGACGCGATCACCGCGGACGAGACGCGGGAAATTTTAGAGCGTTCGGGCAAAATTTATACTCAGATTAAAATTGATGAAATTACCAATCTCGGCGCGGTCAAAATCCGGCTGCGGAGTCTGTTCGCCGCCACGGGAAATGAGAATCGGAAAGCGGTGAAAGAAGCATGAGTAAAGCAGTTGTCTCGGAAGACCGCCTGGCGTTTACCAAGGAGATGAAAAAAAGCTATACCATCCTGGTACCCAATATGGCCGCCATTCATTTTGAGATCATCAAGAACGTGCTGGCAGGCTGCGGCTATCACGTGGAATTGCTGCACAATCAGGGACCGGACGTTGTACAGGAAGGGCTGAAATACGTCCACAACGACACCTGCTACCCCGCCCTGCTGGTCATCGGCC
>CABQAC010000122.1 GCA_902462035.1 uncultured Eubacteriales bacterium | reverse complement strand
CGGGTGGCGTACTCGAAACGCCAGCCCGGTGCCGCGGCTTCTAACTGGGCGCGCTGGCCGGGCGCGAAGGGAATCAGAACCAGAATACGGTTTGTGGTTTCCATGGCGATACCTCCTTGCGGATGATGTTATTGTAGCCCCCGGATACGCTGCCGTCAACCGGAAAGGCGGTTTGTCAAACCGAGGGGGATTATGGTATAATCCTGTCATAACGTTGTGTTGGCGATGGAAAGAATGATTTATGCTTAGATGCTTCGTGCCGCGGCGCGGGACTTGCCCTTTCGCTTGTACGGCGGCTTTAGATGGCGGAACAAAAAGCAGGTTTGGTCTGGGCGCCCCAAAAAACCGAACAGGAGAGATACCTATGGAATGGATGGATTTACGCAACCCCCTGGCCGAACGCCGAATTGCCATTGCCGCCGAAAGCGGCGGCGCGGTGGATTATACCGAGGTCAAGGAAATCGACGGCCAAATCCGATTGCTTCTGCTGCGGCGGGATGCGGCTGGGGAAGAAACAATTTTGTTTACGGCTACCGCGGGGGATTCCAGCTTGGCGGACGGATGGGCGGCCGGTGAGGACGACTGGCGGGTGGCCGCGGCCTGGGACGGCGCGGAGGGTATGGCGGTATACGGGCTTTCTTCCTTTGGCGCGGTGCGCTGGCGCAGGCGGGTGGAATGCCCCGGTAAGCCGGACTGGTTCTTCCCGCTCGGCCCGGACCGTTTTTTGGTCCGGTACCAGTTAGCGGCCGACGACCCGCTTTACGCGGCGTACCAAAAGGAGACCGGCCTGGACCGGGTTGCGTTCTTATACGGGCCGGACTCCATATTCCTCGTCAAGGATCCGGCGGTTTGCCGCGCCGGACCAGCCGGTGCGGTGCTGCACGACGGTATGGTGGTACTTTCCCAGGCGGCAATGGCGGAAGCGGACAAGGAACAGCGTTATCTGGAGGAGCGCTCCCGCTGGATTGGGCGGCCGGAGGCCCGGGACCAAATATTAGTGATCGATGCGGCCGCTATGGCGGGGGGAATCGAGGAGGGGGCAAACACCCTGCCGTTCCAAACCGCCGCGAGCGTGGGTATCGACAGTTACGCCAGGTTTGTGGGAGCTGCGGACGGCAGGTTGTATTACCGTACCAAATTCTTTCCTGCCGGCACAGAAAAGCTGTGCGCTTGGGAACTAGGTTCCGGCCGGGTACGGACGCTGTCGGAATCGGCAGGCCGGTGCGTATACGAAAAGGACAAGGCCTACCGGGTAACAGCCGGGGAGCAAGGCGGCTGGGTAGAGGGGCTGTGCGGTTCCGAACTGGCGGCGGATTATCCCACCCGGTACGGTACGGTGCGCCGGGTGCTGCGGGACCGGTACCTGGTTTTGACCGCGGCGCCGTCCGGCGGGGCGGAACTTGTTACCATGTATGATACCCGGACGGGACGGGCAGAAACCTGGGAGGGCGGTTATACCGTAGCGGCGGAAACGCTGATTCTTTGGTAAAAGCAGAAGGGGGGCGCGGCAATTTGCCGCGCCCCCCTTCTATGCGGTTGCCGGACTATTCCGATTCGAACACCACCAGGCCGACCAGCCCGGGACCGGTGTGGATCCCCAGCACTGGACTGACCGGCTCGATGTAACTTTCGGTCACATGAGAAAAGGAGGAAATGCGCCGCAGCACGTTTTTGGCTTGCGCTTCGTTCAGCGCGTGGACGAGCGAAACGGCGATGGCCTTTCCCCCGTATTGGCGCTCCACGTCGCGCACCATGGCGTCCAGCGCCCGGCCGAAGCCGATGGTTTTGCTGCCGGTGGTGTAAACCCCTTCGTCATTGACCTGAATGACGGGGTTTAAGTGGAGCAGGCTGCCTACCGTGGCCGCTACTTTGCCGATCCTGCCGCCCTTGGAAAGATATTCCAGGGTGCGAACCACAAAATAGGAGGACATGCGCGCCCGCAGCGCGTCCATCGCGGCGACGGCATCTTCCACCGAACCGCCCCGGTCCAGCGTCCGGCGGCATTGGATGACCAGGCTTTGCTGGCCGCAGGATAAAATCTTGCTGTCGTACAGCGTGATTTTCGGCCCCTGGTAATCTTGCGCGAGCATCCGCACGAAATTGTAACAGCCCGACAAGCCGGAGGAAATGGTGATAAAGATAATGTCGGTGCAGCCGTGGGCTTTCATGGCGTCGAACGCGGCAAGGATATCCTCCGAAGCGGGCAGAGAGGATTTTGGCAGCTCAGTTTCCATCCGCCGGTAAAGCTCCTGCGGCGGCAGATCCACCCCGTCCTGGAATTGTTCTTTTTCGAAATGAATGCGCAGGGGAACCACCCATACGTCCAGTTCGGCCTGCATGGCGGGGGAAATGTTGCAGCCGGAGTCGCTGATGATTCCAATTTTTCGATTCATAGGGAAAACCGCCCTTTCGCGCCCATCGAACAGCAGGGAAGAAAAACCCATAGATAGTCGAAAATTCTTTCTTGCCGTACGGTGCCAAATAAAATATGATATGGTGTAAGATACTATGTGTTAAATACATCATAACACATTGCATACCGGAACCGCAAGGTTTCCGCTGGATAATCCAAAAAGAACTTGTACAATTCCGGGTTATTGATTATTATATACCTAGACCGGGCCTTTCATAAGCGAAAGCGCTCGAACCCGTGTCGGCGGCCGGAAAAACGATGGATTCCATGGAAAAGGATGGTCATGACAATGGATTTTCGTTCGTACCTGTTGGAGGAACTGGATCATATCATCCACTCCCCTATGCTGAAGGTGGAGAACATTCCGCGGGTGGATTTATATATGGAGCAGCTTCTGCAGTTTTTTGAGCAGGAGATGGACGAGGTCCTGCTGTTCGAAGACCGGGAAGAAAAAATATTTACCAAAACCATGATCAACAACTATGCCAAGGAAGGCGCGCTGCCCCGGCCGGTCAATAAGCGGTATGGGGATACCCACATGATCATGCTGACCTACATCGGCCTGCTGAAACGTATTTTATCCATTTCCGAAATCAAGCAATTTTTTAATTTGGTAGAGGATAAAAAGCAACTGATGCCTTTATATAAAACTTACACCGAAATGGTGGACGAGTATCGGGTGGAGTATGCCCGCTTGACGGAAGAACGGCTGGGGCGCATCGAGCGGAAGCTGACCGATAAGGGCATCGAGGAAGACAAGCTAAAAGCGATGACCTTTATTTCCCTGATGGGGCTGGAAGCCGCGGTCAACCAGTGCATATGCGGCAAATTGATCGAAATGTATACGAAGGAACAGGATGGGCAGGAAAAAGAGAAAGAGAAATCGAAAAAGGGCGAAGACAAAAAAGAGTGCTGACCCGCAGGGCGGCCGCATGGGGAAAGAAAGGTGAAACGGTTGAAAAAAAGGATGCTTGCCCTTTTGACGGGGATGCTGCTGGTTTTATCTGGCTGCCTGCCCACGGGCATGGAGACGGAAAACCTGATGCGCCCGCCCCGCCCCACGGGGGAAAAGGCGGAAATCCAGCGGGTTATCGAGCAGCATGCCGGGACCGACGTGGTGCTGCAGTACCCCCGCTCGGGGGATTACCGTTCCGCGATTATCTCCTGCGATGTGGACGGCGACCGCGAGGACGAAGCCATGGCCTTTTACCGCCCGCAAGGGGATGGGAGCGGCGGACGCACCCGTTTTATCTTTATGGACCGGGTAGCCGGGGAATGGCGGGTGGTGACCGAACACAGCATCGACAGCGACGAGGTAGACCGTATTCTGGTGCGCGACCTGACCGGCAGCGGGAAAAAGCAGATTATCATCGGTTGGGATACCTACAGCAAGACGAAGATGGCCGAGGTGTACGATTATTCCAACAACAGGCTGAATCCGCTGATGAAGGAACAATGCTATTACACCGAGCTTTGCATCGGCGATTTTGACCGGGACGGGCAGGACGAGCTGTTTACCGTGGCGGGGAATAGCTCCACCCAATCGGCCCAGGCGCGGCTGTTTAAAATGCAGAGCGGCAAGCTGGACCAAATCAGCACCATCGGGCTGGATCAAAACATCAGCGGCTATGCCAATATCAAGGCCGGCGTGCTGAATGGGGACGGCCAGTACGGCGTGGTGCTCGACGGTTATAAAGGGACCTCTACCCTGATTACCGAGGTGGTGTATTACGATACCGCGGCCCAGCGCCTGATGGTGCCCAGCCAGGACAGGGAGGCTATTCAGGACGTGGCCCTGCGCCCTACCGTGACCATCTCCCGGGATATCGACAACGACGGGATCCTCGAAATCCCCTTTGTTTCCGCCTCCCGTCTTTCCATGGCCCAAGAGGAACGCGAAAGAAATTACTATACCATTTGGAAATGCTTTAACCAGAAGGAAAACATATTTTACCCGGTGCTTTCCATGTACATGAATTATAACGACGGCTATTACCTTACCGTGCCCGACGAATGGGTGAGCAAGGTATCCATCGCGACCGAGACCGCGGCGAAAAAAACCACCTTCTACTTGGCGGGTACCGCCCTGGCAAACGGCTCCCTGGGGACACTGGTGGGAAACGATCCGGAGCGGGTTTACGAAAAATTGCTGGAAATTCGGGCTTTTACCCAACTGGAATGGAGCGATGCCCAATCTAAGGGCTACCGGATGCTGGCGGAAAAAAACAACCTGGTGTATGCCGCGAGCGTCGCCGAGACGGGCGGCGCGTTTTTGCTGACCTTTGACCAGGTGCGCGACCGATTCAAACTGATTGCCGGCTAAGCTGGACGGGGTGCCGGGGATTTTATCTTTTTGCCTGTAAAACGGGCTGACCGGCCAAGGGCAGAATGGTCCAATCGTGCCCGGCTTTCGAGAAAGGGTGTTCAGACAATGAAAAAAATACTGGTTGTGGAGGACGAGGACGCCATCCGGGAATTCGAGGTCATCAACCTGCAGAGGGCCGGATTTGAGGTGGTGGAAGCCACCAGCGGGGAGGAAGCCCTGCGGCTGTTCGAACAGGGAAACGGAGATTACGACCTTGCCGTGCTGGATATTATGCTGCCCGGTATGGACGGCCTGGCGGTTTGCAAGGAACTGCGGCGGCGCAGCAGCGCCATCGGCATTATTATGCTGACCGCCCGGACCCAGGAGATGGACAAGGTCAGCGGGCTGATGCTGGGGGCCGACGATTACGTGACCAAGCCCTTCAGCCCCTCGGAACTGGTGGCGCGGGTAGACGCCCTGTACCGGCGGGTGGCTTTGCAGGCCATGCGGGATGAAAACAATTTTCACGAGGAAATCCGGTCGGGCGCGTTTGTGCTTAACCTGCGCAAGCGGACGCTGCATAAAAACGGCGCCGCCGTGGATTTGACCCAGGTGGAATTTCAAATCATGGAATATTTTTTGTCCAACCCCGGCATGGTGCTGGAGCGGAACAAAATTTTGACCCGGATTTGGGGAGAAGATTATTTCGGCGAGGAGAAGATTGTGGACGTGAACATCCGCCGCCTGCGGATGAAGATTGAAGACGAACCGTCCAAGCCCCGCTACATTGTAACGGTATGGGGCGTGGGATATAAGTGGGAAACCTGATAGAAGAACTGCAAGAAAAAAGGAGGCGGCGCCGGTGAAAGTCAAGGGTATTACAAGAAGATGGCTGATAAACGGCGTAGGCCTGATTTTTATTCTGCTGATTGGGGTGGAAGTCGCGGCCGCCGTGGCGGTTCGCGGCTGGTATTACAGCCGGGTGGAACAGGAACTGACCAATCAGGCGGAGTCGCTCGAGAACTTTTTTTCCCGCTATTACCTGGCGGATAACCGCGATTTGGAAAAGGCGGCAAAGGAATTTGTGGAAAATTTTGAAGACCGGGACCGGATGGAATTGATGATGATCGACCGGTACGGAAACGTATTGGTGACCTCCACCGGCTTTGAGCCGGACGCCACCCAGGAGATGCCGGATTATACCAACGCCATGACTGGAAACGACAGCGTTTCCCTGTGGAAGGGGAGACTCAATTCCGGTGAAAATGTGGCGGCTGTGACCCGGCTGATAGACCAGGACGGCGCGTCCAACGCCGGGGCTGTCCGGCTGGTGGTCTCGCTGGCGGAGGTGGACAACCGGATCTTATTGGTGGTGGTCAGCTTTTTGGCGGCGGGCGCGGCGGTGATCTTTTTTGTGATCATCTCCAGTTCCTATTTTATCGGCAGTATCGTCAACCCCATCCAAGAGGTGGGAAAGATCGCCAAACGGATTGCCCAGGGCGATTTTAAAGCGCGCATCCAGAAAACCAAGAACGACGAAATCGGCGAACTGTGCGACACCATCAATTATATGGCCCAGGAACTGGGCGCGGCCGAACGGATGAAGAACGACTTTATATCTTCCGTCTCCCATGAATTGCGGACGCCGCTGACCGCTATTAAGGGCTGGGCGGCCACCATGGCGGACGGGGATTGGGACCAGGACCGGGAAACCTTTGAAAAGGGCATTCGGGTTATCGGGCGGGAAACCGAGCGCCTGTCGGGTATTGTGGAGGAGCTGCTGGACTTTTCCCGTATGCAGAGCGGCCGCATGACGCTGATGATGGACCGGATCGACCTGTTGGCGGAACTGAGCGA